>NZ_DHCG01000003.1:0-121914 GCF_002398115.1 Aminobacterium sp. UBA4908 | reverse complement strand
GTAATGCTGACACTGCTCGGGTAACAATGACAAACTTATCTGAGTTGCGTACGTAAATAAAAAGTAAAAGAAGTCTTTCCTTTTTCAATATCGGGAAAGACTTCTTTTTACGTGTTATTATATTGCGGATCTAAATAAACTGGCTCTCCGGGAGGTCAAGGAAGAATGAAAATAGCTATAGGATCTGACCATGCAGGTTATTCTGTTAAAACCGTTATTTTACGCCATCTGCAGGAAGAAGGACACGAAGTTTCTGACCACGGGGCAGATACTCCGGATATTTCCAGTGATTACCCTGACGTAGCTCTGTCAGTTGGGAAAGCTGTAGCTAATGGCGAAGCAGAACGAGGTATTCTCATCTGTGGAAGCGGGATAGGGATGTCAATAGCGGCTAACAAGGTTCCAGGAGCTTACGCTGCTCTATGCAATACCACAGAGTTAGCCAAACTTAGCCGACGCCACAACAATGCCAATATATTGGCCATGGGAGGTCGTCTCATTTCGGAGCAACAGGCAACTGAAATAGTTGATGTGTGGCTTAAGGGAACCTTTGAAGGAGACAGGCACCAACGCCGAATAGCAAAAATACGTAGTTATGAAGAAAAGATTGCTCCTTCATATCTAACAAATAATGGAGAAGGACGTATTGTAATTTTTGATCATCCCCTCGTTCAACATAAGGTAAGCATTATTAGGGACAAAAATACCTCTGTCAAAGAATTTAGAGAACTCGTTCAAGAAATAGCCGGCCTTATGGTTTATGAAATCACTCGAAACCTTCCCCTTGTAAAAATTGAGATAGAAACTCCAATCCAGAAAACTACTGGATACACCTTAGAGGGGAAAAAATTGGCTATAGTCCCAGTACTACGGGCTGGATTGGGCATGGTGGACGGCATTCTTCAAATCATTCCCAACGCTAAAGTTGGTCATATAGGACTCTATCGAGATCCTGAAACACTTGAGCCTGTAGAGTACTATTGTAAGCTACCTAGCGATATTAATGAGCGAGACATATTTGTTCTTGACCCGATGCTCGCTACAGGAGGATCCGCTACTGCTGCTATTAGTCTCGTCAAAGAGAAAGGGGCTCGGAAAGTGTCTCTGGTCTGTCTCATAGCCGCTCCAGAGGGCGTAAAAAAGGTACATGAAACCCATCCTGACGTAGATATTTACGCAGCTGCCCTTGACAGCCACTTGAACGAACAGGGCTATATTGTTCCCGGACTTGGGGATGCCGGAGATCGGCTTTTTGGGACCAAATAATTGGGAAATACCATGTGGCGCTTATTATTTATATGCATACTAATGATGGGGTGGGGAGCAGGAATGACCCCCCTCTCCATCAAGTTATCTCATCACTATCGCATCCTTGATGTTCCTGGAGGAAGAAAACATCATTTAGGAAACGTCCCCCGAGGAGCCGGTATAGTTTTATGGATGGGGTATCTCTTATGGGTTTTACTAGGCGCCTCAGGATCTTTCTTCCTCAAATTAAGTGCAACAGGAGCAACTATTGTTTTCCTGTGTGGTTATTGGGACGATATTCGTCCTCTCAATCCCATTGTACGTTTGGTATTACACATATTCGCAGCTTTTTTGGTGCTCATACCAATAGAGCTTCCGTGGACTCACCGCATTTTGATGCTTTTGTGGATAGCCGGCACCACCAGTGCCTATAATATAATTGATGGTCTCAATGGACTATGTTTAAGTATGTTTATCGTGGCAACTTTAATGGCCTCTAGATTAGGCGATCCTTCTCTCTGGTTGCCTATAGGGAGCGCAGCTTTAGGAGTTTTACATTGGAATTTCCCGCGAGCCCGAACTTTTTTAGGAGATGGCGGTAGCACGCTGCTGGGGTACCTTTTCGCTTCACAATTAACTTTCTCTATCTATACAAATTATGTAGAAAATACGCCACAATTATTCTCTATCTGGAAACTCATAATATTCCTTCTCTTGTGGGGCGGGGTCCCTGTATTAGATACTGTAGCTTCTATTATTCGCAGATTGTGTCACCGATGTTCTCCTTTCTTACCTGATCGCGGTCATCTCCATTATAGATTGATTGATAAGGGCTTTTCTCCTGTACAAACATTAGGGATCTTAGTGCTCCTTCATGGAGCTTTACTTGAGCTGGGTCTTTACTTTTTCACCCGATTCATTCAATGAAATGAAGGAGGGACGAAATGTCTCGAAAGATTGTTTGTGTTGTTGGAACTCGGCCTGAAGCTATAAAAATGGCCCCTGTTATTTTAGAATTAAGAAACAATAAGGAATACAATACTTTGGTATTAGCAACAGGGCAGCATTCAGACATGCTTGACCAAGCCCTCTCTTTCTTCGATATAAAAGCAGATGTAAATCTTCATATTATGAAAGATCGCCAAACACTCGATCACATCACATCTCTTGTTCTGACAGGAACAGGAAAAGTTTTTGATAAGGAACATCCCGATATGGTTCTTGTACATGGCGATACCACTACAACATTGGGAGCAACTTTATCTGCTTTTTATCGAAAAATCCCTGTAGGACACATAGAAGCCGGTTTACGGAGCTGGAATCTAGACCAGCCTTTCCCTGAAGAAGCAAATCGAGTTATCACAGATCGCTTATCAACTCTCTGGTTTGCCCCGACACAAGGAGCAAAACAAAACTTGCTTCAGGAAGGTGCAGACGAGAATCGCATTTTTGTTACAGGTAATACGGTGATAGACTCCCTATCTCGAACAGTAGAACAACATAAGGGATCTCTTCCTGAAGAGCTTTCTGGCCTTCAGCAAGAAGCACCTCTCATTCTGGTCACCGCCCATCGAAGGGAATCGTGGGGGCAGCCTTTAGTAAATATATGTGAGGCTCTATCTGAAATATTGGCTTCTGTACCAGAAATCTATGTGCTCATTCCCCTGCACAAAAATCCGACTGTCCGGGACGTTATACGAAAACATCTCGGGCAGCATAAACGAGTTATTTTTACAGAGCCTCTTGAGTATCCTGATTTTGTACAGGTCATGAATCGAAGCTATATTATCCTTAGTGATAGTGGGGGAGTACAAGAAGAAGCTTCTTTCTTACGCAAGCCAGTACTCATCATGAGAAACCTCTCGGAAAGACCAGAAGCGATACATTCAGGTACTGGAATTCTCGTAGGAACTAATAAAGACCGAATAGTAACTGAAACTCTTCGTCTTTTATCGAGTCGCGAAGACTATGATAAGCTTGTTGGGAAAAGTAATAATCCTTTTGGAGATGGGAAAGCTTCTCAGAGAATTCTCAAATACATTGACAATTTTTTTAAAAAAGAGGAAATATAGTTTAAAATATCCTTTATAAACTTTTCAAAAAGCTCTGTTTTTCAGCTATATTATAAAGCTCTTACATTGAGAGCAGGAGTGATTATGATGGACTATAAAATGAAAATTGCTGGCGGAATTCCGCTCCATGGAAAAATAGAAGCACAAGGAGCTAAAAATGCCGCTTTGCCTGTTATGGCTGCTTCTCTTCTATTAAAAGATGCCACGCTTCGGATTCATAAGGTCCCCCGCCTTCATGATGTTATAACCATGGCTGATCTTCTTCGGGATCTTGGCGCCGATATATTTTATGAAAAAGGTGAAATGTCTATCTCTATACCTGAAGAGCTATCGTGGGAAACGCCTGCGAATCTAGTTCGGAAAATGCGCGCCTCTTCCCTCGTTCTTGGGCCATTATTAGCTCGTTGTGGACGAGCCATATTGCCCCTGCCAGGCGGCTGTTCCATCGGAAGTCGTCCCATCGACCTGCACCTTAAGGGGCTCTCCCGCATGGGTGCTACGATAGATCTTGTTCATGGTGCCGTTCACGCGACTGCCAACGGTCTTAAAGGTTGTCGCATCTATCTCGACTTTCCTTCAGTAGGAGCCACAGAAAATCTTCTCATGGCCGCCGTATTTGCCCAAGGGGAGACGGTGCTTGAAAATACAGCACGTGAACCGGAAATTACAAATCTGGTACAAACACTCAAAGCCATGGGAGCCATTATTGAAGAGGATGGGACTGGTGTCATTAGAATTCAAGGAGTTGACGAACTACACGGGGAAGAAATAACTGTCATTCCTGATCGCATAGAAGCATGCACTTATATTCTCGCAGCTATTATTACTGGTGGGGAAGTGGAGATAACGAATATTATTCCCCAACATATAGACTCTCTTCTGGCTAAACTGGAAGAAGCTGGGGCCAACTTCACAGTGGAACAAGATAGAGTTTTAGTTCATCCTGTCAAACGGCTGAAAGCTGTCTCCCTGAAGACATTGCCTTATCCAGGATTTCCAACCGACTTGCAGCCTCAGGTTATGGCAACCCTTGCTTTAGCTGAAGGAGCAAGTGTTATTCAGGAAGGCGTTTTCCAATCGCGGTTCCTCCACGTAAGTGAACTGAATAAAATGGGGGCAAAGATAGAGTTGCAGGGGAATACCGCTGTTGTAACAGGAGTAGAACAACTTATAGGGGCTGACGTCAATGCTACTGATTTGCGGGCAGGTGCCGCTCTTATACTCGCTGGCTTAGCAGCTAAAGACGAGACGTCGGTGTTCCATATTGGCCATGTATGGCGCGGTTACGAAGACATGGATATAAAGCTTCAGCAACTTGGTGGTCGAGTTGAAGTTATTCCTACAGAGCCCTTGAGCACAAAAGTTAATGGGGCTGTACGAAAAGAAGAAGCATAAACAACAAAGAAAAAAATAGGGGAGGGGGGAAAGAACGCTAACGTACAAAACATTTATGTTACCCCCCTCTCTTCTTTTTTTCAGTAAAATGGGCATAGGCAAGGTGATGATATGGATTCAACTCTACACAAAAAGAATCAAGAGCAAGGAATCCAAATAATTGCTTTTGTAGGGCCAGCTGGCACTGGTAAAAGTCAGAGGGCACAATTTGTCGCTAAAGAAAATAACGTCGATTACATTATTGACGATGGCCTTGTTATCTCCCGAGGTCGTATTATGGCCGGAAAGAGCGCAAAATCCGAGAAAAATCTTGTCAGAGCCATACGCCGAGCTCTCTTTGAATTTTCAGATCACCGGGAAGAGGTGATGGGCTTCTTACGCCAACACTCCCCTTGTAAAGTGATGATTATAGCCACATCATCTGCCATGGCAAACAAAATTGTTCGCAGATTACAGCTTCCTCGTCCTGAGAATTTTATTCACATCAGTGATGTGGCTTCTCCGGAAGATATAAAAAATGCTCGCAAAGAAAGACGGACCAAGGGACAGCATGTTATCCCCGTATCTCGCGCTCAAATTCGCCGTAACTTTGCTGGAAAACTCGTAGGACATTTACGGGATCTTTTTAAAACCACTGATCGTGAAGAAGGGGAACGGACCATCGTTCGTCCGCCTTTTAATTTTTACGGAGAGTTAAGTATCAGTCCCCAAGCCATAATAGATATAATACAATATCTTACGGAACGAACCGTTCAAGTCTACAAAGTACTAGATATTAAAGTACGTCCAGCAGATGAAGCCGTAGAGATAGTTATCATAGTATCTCTTACTACGGGAGAACATACTTTTTTTGATATAGGAAATAAAATCCGGTGGAAAAGTGCACGAGCTATCCGATATTTTACCGGTATGGATATACAAAAAGTCAACATTCTCGTCAATGGAGTGTTTATAAAATGATGGAAGAAAAAAGGTATACCCCTACGTTAACATCTATAGAGAAAGCAAGAGAGAAAGCTTGGGGTAAATTATTAGAAGATATTACAACGTGTGAAAAATGCGCTCTATGTAAAACCCGGAAACATGTGGTTCCCGGAGAAGGGGCCATAAAAAGTTTATTAATGTTTGTAGGGGAAGGGCCTGGCTTTGATGAAGATGAACAGGGGCGCCCTTTCGTAGGAAAAGCCGGACAGCTTCTCACTAAAATATTAAAAGCGGCTGATATTTCTCGAAAGGATGTCTATATTACAAATGTGGTAAAGTGCAGACCTCCCGAGAATAGAGTCCCCACTATAGAAGAAATGATGGTTTGTAACAAGTATCTGGAAGCTCAAATCGCACTTATTCAACCTGCGATTATTGTATGTCTTGGGAATACTCCCACAAAATGGTTTTTAAAAACTTCTGAAGGCATTACCTCTCTACGTGGGCAATGGTTTCAATGGCGTGGAATAGATCTCATGCCTCTTTTCCATCCTAGCTACCTTCTTAGAAATGATTCAAGAAGAAAGGGAAGTCCCAAAGATCTTACATGGAGAGATATTCGGGTTGTAAAACAGCATCTCGACGAATTATTAGAAAAACGGAATGGAGGACATATAGAGAATGTCTGATTCTCCAAGAGAAGAGACCTTCTCTTCTCTTCAACATATAGCCATTATTATGGACGGGAATGGAAGATGGGCTCAACGTCGCCATCTTCCACGTCTTTTAGGGCATCGAGCTGGAGTCAAAGCCGTAGAGAGGATAGTACGAGCAACAACTTCTTATCATATCCCCTATTTATCACTTTACGCTTTTTCCACAGAAAATTGGAAGCGACCACAAACAGAAGTGAAAGGGCTTATGTCGCTTTTTAAATTTTATATCCGTAAAAAAATCGATGAACTTCGAGAAGAAGGGGTACGTCTTCGTTTTGCAGGAAGAATGCAAGGCGTTCCTGATGATATTCGTGAAATCATGTACCAAGCAGAAAATATTACTAAGGTTGGAGAACGCTTACAACTGATTGTCTGTTTAAATTACGGGGGCAGACAGGAAATTCTAGATGCCATCCAACATATCGTCAGAGAAAGCGATGGCACGGAAATTACAGAGGGAACTTTCAGAAAGTATCTCTATCTCCCAGATGTTCCCGACCCAGATCTTATAATACGAACCAGCGGGGAACAACGTCTTAGCAACTTTTGGCTTTGGCAGGGAGCCTACAGTGAACTATATTTCACATCAGTGTTATGGCCTGATTTTACAGAAAAAACCTTAAAAGACGCCATAGATTCATTTGAAAAGAGGGATCGACGTTATGGTGGCATTCAAAGCTAAGTCCCGAGAACTTGCTCTACGAGCTTTTAGCGGCTTTATTATAGGAGCCCTCATTTTGTCTGCTATTTATTACGGTGGACGAACATGGTTTCTTTTAGCCTCTATAATTAGCCTCATCTCTCTGTGGGAATACTATCAACTTCTTTCGAAGAAATTTAGAGTATCCAAGGGAATAGGGTTTCTCGCCGGTATTTTGGTCCTTTTGGCTTCAGCGGAATACCTTCGTCCTGCATCTATTTTAATTATTTTTACCCTTACTTCTTTTGTACTATTTATGATAGAAATATTACGTCGCCAATTTTCTCAGGTCAGTTACGCTATTTGGAACGTAGGCGGAACTTTATCTGGGCTCATTTATATTATTTTGCCGTGGAGTTATATGGTGCTTTTACGAGCTCATCCTATTGGCCGAACTCTTCTTTTCTCCCTATTCCTCTGCACATGGAGTTGCGACATAGCCGCATATCTCGTAGGGACGCGATGGGGTCGCAATAAGTTCTGCGAAGCTGTCAGCCCTAAAAAAACATGGGAAGGTTTTGCCGGTGGAGCTGGTGCCAGCATCCTCATTTCAGCGGCAGTGGCATACTATTGTTCGTTACCCCCTATCCCACTGTTAGGTATTGGCGCTATATGCGGTATTGCAGGCCAGCTTGGAGACTTGGTAGAATCCTTAATCAAGAGAGAAGCGGAGGTAAAAGACAGCGGACACCTCATTCCTGGACATGGGGGTTTTCTTGACCGTTTTGATAGCATTTTAATTAATGGGACATTGACATTTTTCTTATTTGGAGTGATCCTTTCTTGAAAAATAGACGTATAAAGCTTGCTGTCATAGGCGCTACAGGGAGCGTAGGAAGTGCTGTGTTAGATGTTTGTCGCGCATTTCCAGACTCCTTTGAGGTTGTGTTTTTAGCAGCTCATAGCGCTGTGAACAAAATGATAAATATCGCACAAGATTTCCATCCGGAAGCTGTTGTTTTAACCAATCCTCATGCAGCATCCCTGTTTAAGGGGAAGGGGTGTTCTATTCCTGTTTTTTCAGGGAATGAAGCTCTATATACCATAGCTACTCATCCCCATGTTGATCACGTAGTTTTTGCTTCTTCAGGAACAGCCGCTATTAAAGCCCTCCAGGGTGCCCTCAAACAAGGGAAAGAAGTATCTCTCGCAAATAAAGAGAGTATTGTTGTGGGAGGACCGTGGGTAATGCCTCTCGTAAAAAGAGATTCTCAACTCCGCCCTTTAGATAGCGAACATAATGCTATTTGGCAATGTTTGAGAGGGGAGATGGAACGCGAGGTCTCAAAAATTTACCTCACGGCTTCTGGGGGGCCTTTTCGAACGTTTACGCACAAAGAATTGGAATCTGTTACTCCTTCCATGGCTATAGCCCATCCTGTATGGAGTATGGGGCATAAATTGAGTATAGACAGCGCCACTCTTATGAACAAAGGGATAGAATTAATAGAAGCTATGTTTTTGTTTCGATTACAGAGCAAGCAAGTAGATGCAGTGATCTCTCCTGGTTCTGTTGTTCACGGCGTCGTCCAATTTATTGATGGATCTATGAAAATGCTTGCTTCTACACCTGACATGCGCCTATCTGCCGCTTCCGCTCTCGGCTACCCAGAGCGACTGAGAACCATGTCTTTCGTTCCAGAGCTTTCTTTAAAAGAACTCACTATCAATTTCTATCCCCCTAATGAAAAGCTCTTCCCATGTTTAGCTCTGGCCAAAGAAGCCGCTCGAAAACTTGGGCCCTACCCCGCATTGCTTATAGGCGCTGATGAAGGAGCTATAGAAGCTTTTGTAAAAAATAAAATTACTTTTACGCAAATTCCCTTAGTGATAGAGAAGGCAATGGCGCTGTATAATGGAGGAACCCCAACATCTCTAGATGAATGTATTGAGATTTCCCAATGGGCGCAACGCTCTGTTCAAGAAATAACAGGGGGGAAATAAGGAGAATAGTACATATGATCAGTATATTGTCATTTATAGTAGTCATAGGAATATGTGTTATATCTCATGAATTTGGGCACTATATTACGGCTAAAGCCTGTGGTGTTCAGGTTCATGAATTTTCTTTTGGGATGGGTCCAGTCCTCTGGAAACACAAAATAGGAAGGACACTATGGTCTGTTCGTGCTTTCCCCATCGGTGGATTTGTACGGCTAGCTGGTATGGAAGAAGAACAGCCGGGAGAAAATGTAATCCCTGGCAAGGGGTTCAATGATAAAAAAGCGTGGCAGAGGTTTCTTATCCTTTTTAACGGTCCCCTTGTTAATGTTTTTTTAGCCATAATACTCACTGCTTTCTTCCTTTCTGGACACGGCGTAGTAAATATGACTTCTACTGCTGTAGGATCAATTATGGAAAATCTTCCTGCACAGGCTGAGGGGTTACAAGCAGGAGATTTAATTTTATCTGTCAATGGGGAATCTGTTTCTAATTGGGTAGAGATGGCTCGTTCTATTCGAGAAGCAGCTTCTACAGGACCTGTTACGCTAGAGATCGAACGAGAGGGTGCTCGCTTTAAGAAAACCATTTCCATTCCGTTTAATTCCACATACGGGGCAGCTCTTCTCGGGGTACGACCTCCTTTCGTTCGATACGGAGCTTTTACTGCGTTAAAGAATGCTTTTTCTTATACTGTATCTATGAGTATCGAAATGATACAAGGGATCATTCGCTGGGCCCTTCGCGCACAAGATGTTGAAGTTACAGGCCCTATTGGCATAGCAACTATGGCTGGAGAAGCGGCAAAACAAGGGATATGGACGTTTATCTCATTCTTGGCTCTCATCAATCTGAATCTTGGGCTTATTAACCTGTTCCCTTTCCCTGCTCTTGATGGCGGACGGCTTGTATTTATATTAGGAGAAATTGCTACGCGGAAAAGATTGCCGGAACGAGTTGAAAATTATATCCATTTTGTAGGCTTCGTGCTTCTTATTTCCCTGATTCTCTTCATTACATGGAAAGACATCAGTCGCATATTTAGCCTATAAAAAGGAGAGATAGCTGGTATGACTACGAACATTGTATCTATTGGCGGTTTAACTATAGGAGGACAAGCCCCTATACGTGTCGAAAGTATGCTGAAATTTCCTTTGTCAGATTATGATATGTGCCTTCGCCAATGTAATTTATTACAGGAATCTGGTTGTGAGCTTCTTCGCGTAGCTTTTCCAGAAAGTTCTTTATATCATTCTCTATGTCGCCTAAACAAAGAAAGCAATATTCCAATTATGGCCGATATCCATTTCGACCCAGAGCTAGCTATTTTAGCTATGGAAGCTGGTTGCCCCTCCATTCGTATTAATCCCGGGAATATGCCTTCCAATAAACTGGAAGGAGTTATACGGAAAGCGCAAGAGTCTGGAACTGTCATTCGTATAGGAGCTAATAGCGGTTCCATTAATACTCGACAATTACAAAAAACCAATGGAGATCGAGGGAAAGCCCTCGCTTTCGCAGTAGAAGAACAGCTCACCATTTTACAACGTTACGGGTTTGAGCAAATTATACTTTCAGCTAAATCTACTAACATAGCTGAAACAGTGCAAGCGAACATATACCTTGGCCAGAAATATTCAACCTTCCCTATTCATATTGGCATAACTGAAGCAGGCCCTGGCGCACGAGGACTTGTTCGAAGTGCAGCTGGTCTATCCCTTTTGCTTGCCCAAGGGATAGGAAATACGTTGCGTGTCAGTCTTACAGCAGATTCTCTTTTAGAAGTAGAAGCTGGCTACGAAATTCTCCGCTCCCTTGGCTTGAGAGAAAAAGGAGTTCACCTTATTTCATGCCCTACATGCGGACGAAAACGAATTGATGTAGCTTCTATAGTTGAAAAAATTAAGCCGCTACTCACGCAGGTACCCAACGGAATCAGCGTAGCTGTTATGGGGTGCGAAGTCAATGGACCACGAGAAGCTAAATCTGCAGACATAGGAGTAGCTGGCTCTCCTCGGGGGATGATCCTTTTTACACAAGGACGAATAGTAGGGGAATGTACAATAGAGGACCTTCCTATTAAATTAGTTGCTCTTATAGAAGAAATAAAAAAAGAAAAAAAGCTTAAAGGAGAGGGGAAACACTCATGCCTATCAGTCTCAAGGGAAGACATTTTTTAACTCTGAAAGATTTTACAGAACAAGAGATCTATTATCTTCTGGACTTAGCTTCAAAATTGAAAGCTAAGAAAAGGGCAGGGATACGGGGAGATTTGCTCGCGGGAAAGAATATAGCATTACTCTTCGAGAAGGCTTCTACTCGAACTCGCTGTGCTTTTACAGTAGCCTGTATTGATGAAGGTGGACATGCTGAATATCTCGGAAAAAACGACATCCATCTTGGCGGCAAAGAAGATGTAAAAGATACAGCACGCGTTCTGGGCAGGATGTTCGACGGAATCGAATTTCGAGGGTATAAACAATCAGTGGTAGAAGAGTTAGCTCAATATGCGGGTGTTCCTGTATGGAATGGCCTTACAGATACATATCACCCTACACAAATACTGGCAGATTTCCTGACGCTTCAAGAGAATTTCGGTACAAATCTAGAGGGGATACGACTTGTCTATATAGGAGACGGTCGTAACAATATGGCAAATTCTCTCATGATCGGATCGGCTAAACTAGGTCTTCACTTCACCATTTGTGCTCCATCTTCTCTCTTCCCTGAAGAACGTCTCTATCAAGAATGTTTAGCTTTGGCAAGCAAAACTGGTGGGGCCATATCTTTAAAGCAGGATCCTAAAGAGGCTGTTAAGGGAGCTCATGCTCTTTATACAGATGTGTGGGCCTCTATGGGAGAGGAAGCCCAGCAAGAGGCAAGAGAAGCATTGCTGCGTCCTTACCAAATCAATACAGAACTTATGGAAGCGACAGGAAACCCACAAACTATCTTTCTTCATTGCCTTCCAGCTTATAAAGACAAGGAAGTGACAGAAGAAGTCTTTGAATCTAGGGCTTCTAAGGTTTTTGATGAGGCTGAAAATCGTCTTCACACTATCAAGGCTGTTATGGTAGCCACCATCGGTAATCTTTAATCTCTCTTGATTCATACACCTCGCGGGGGTATGATATTCCCGATTATGACATGGAGGGATGGATATGGCAGAGAATAAAAGAATTTTTCGATGCGCATCCTGCGGAACTATTTTTGAACAACCAGAAGGTATGTCGCCTATAAAGTGCCCGCAATGCCGGGGGAAAGTACTCATTTTGTTAGAGGGAGAATCTCTTGGGAAAAAAGGGTGCGGAGGCTCATGTACTTCTTGTTCATCAGGTTGAGGTGTTTAAAGATAAGGGCGGCAGTTGCCGCCCTTTAAACTGTTGTAGTAATAGCTGCATCAGCGCTATTAATGCCTTTGATAGAAGAAATAGCAGTTACAAAACTACGGATTTTTTTCGCGGGACCTCGTAACACTATGGCCTCTAGACAGTGAGAATGATCGAGATGTACGTGAGTAGAGCACACGATAATATCTCCAAAGTCATGTTGTAGCTGGGTCAGCTCTGCTGATGTGTCATAAGAATGGTGATCATATAAAATAGTCAGTGTTCCAGAAACTTTTCCTTCCCCTTCCTCCCATCTATTTCTTGAAATAGATTGACGAATCAGCTGACGTAAGGCATTAGAGCGGTTAGGAATTCCAGATCGCTGAATCCACTTGTCGAATTCCTCTAAAAGGGATTCTGGTACAGCCACTCCAAAGCGAACTAACTTTTCCACCTCTACACAGCCTCCTTTAGCACATATAAGTGCTATTTGCACATACCAAATTATAGATAGACTCTTATTATATTAACACTATTATATTTTATTTATCGAGAATACGAGCGAAGGGGAAACGTGTTCCATAGTATTATTTTCTTCTCTTCAAACAGTTTCTTTGATCTTCATCAGCGAAGAAAATATTACTGAAAAAATGGCCTTTCGTGTTACAATTAATAGCCGCTAGTTAGCAGGATCAGTATATAAACAACAGAGTTTATCTGATATGCTAGAATTTAAGAAAGGGAAGGAAAGGTATTTATATGGCAGAGACATATATTCGTTCTCCACAAAAAATTGTCGCTACCATTGAAAAGTGGTTGGCAGAACGAGTTCAAGAAGCTGGGGCCTACGGAGGAATCGTAGGTCTAAGTGGTGGTATTGACTCAGCCGTAGTTGCCGTTCTCTTGAAAAAAGTTTTTTATAATCAGATGCTCGCTGTTATCATGCCATGCCACAGCATTCCCAAAGATAGAGAGGATGCGGAAGAACTTATCGACATCTTTAAATTACCCTCAGCTGTCGTAGATCTAACGCCGACATATGACAGATTGGTAAGAGCATTACGTCAAGTGGAGGAGAACATAGAACCTCTAGCCTTATCTAATATAAAGCCACGGTTGCGAATGACAACTCTATACGCTCTTGCCCAATCTAAAGGCTACCTTGTCTGTGGAGCAAGCAACAAAGCCGAGTTAACTATTGGGTATTTTACTAAGCATGGTGACTCCGGCACAGACCTTCTCCCTTTAGGCGATCTGCTCAAAGAAGAAGTTCGCCATACTGCAGCGTACATTGGCATCCCTGAAAAAATCATCCAGAAACCTCCATCGGCAGGATTGTGGAAAGGGCAAACTGATGAGAAAGAAATGGGTCTCAATTACATCGATATAGATCAATATATAGCTACAGGAAAAGTGGGATCTGACATTCAACTACAGATTGAAAAGCGAATTCGCAGATCTCAACATAAGCGAAACATGCCTCCAATCTGTTTGATTTCGGAATAAAAAGACATATTTTATAATTATTAAGAGGTGATTGTTCATGTCCGGACATTCAAAGTGGGCTAATATAAAACACAGAAAAGCTGCTCAAGATGCTAAGAGAGGAAATTTGTTCCAAAAGTTAGTACGAGCCATTATCGTCGCTGCTAAAAATGGAGGGGGAGATCCCTCTATGAATATTCAGCTGAAAACGGCTATCGATAGAGCCCGTGCTGCGAGCGTTCCTAACGACAACATAGATAGAGCTATAAAACGCGGTACTGGAGAAATAGCGGGCGCTAACTATGAAGAAATTACATATGAGGGGTACGGCTCTAATGGCATAGCTCTTATGATAGAAGCTCTTACCGACAATAGAAATAGAACAGCTGCTGATATGAGAGCTATTTTATCCCGCGGCGGTGGTTCTCTTGGGGAATCAGGATGTGTAGCCTGGATGTTCGAGAGAAAAGGGGTAGTAGAGGTAAAAGGGGAAAATCTTGACGAAGAAGCTCTATTAATGGCTTGCCTGGATGCTGGCGCGGAAGATATGGAAACCCAAGAAGATGGGTATATTATTTACACTGACTCCAGCGCTGTGAACGATGTTCAGGAAGCTCTAAAAAAAGCAGGGTATGCAGTTACTCGAGCTGAAACTGATATGATTCCCAATAGTACTATAGCTATAGAAGCAAAAGAACAGGCTGTAAAAATTCTGAGACTCATGGATAATCTGGAAGAACATGATGACGTCCAGAATGTATATGCCAATTTCGACATTCCGGATGAACTTATGGCACAAATTGAAGCAGAATAAGAGTTCACCTGCCGTTTGTCTGGGGGTAGATCCAGGACTAGGGCGAGTAGGATTTGCCTTTATCCTTAAAGAAGGGCATTCCTTTACTGCTGTAGAATATGGGTGTATAGAAACTCCGCCCCGAACAGATGTTTCGCAAAGGCTCGAAATGATATATGACAAACTTGGGGAGCGGATCCGTTGTTGCTCCCCTGATTTTATGTCAGTCGAAAGCTTGTTTTTTGGGAGAAATACCACCACGGCTGGGAATGTATGGCAAGCTCGAGGCATAGTCTTGCTGTTGGCATCTCAATATCAATTACCTCTCTATGAGCCCAAACCAGCGCAGATTAAGATGGCAGTATGCGGTTCGGGATCTGCAGATAAAAAACAGGTACAAAGGATGGTTCAACGATTATTGAACCTCAAAGAAAAACCAAAACCTGACGATACAGCAGACGCATTAGCAATTGCTATTACAGGTTTTGCGCTGCATTCTTATGCCCAAAGGACTGGGGTTGGTGATCGACTGTGCTAAGAAGTATAGAAGGGAAAGTGTTGCATCTTGGAGAAGAAGGCGTCATTCTTGATGTAAATGGGTTGGGCTTCGATATTCTATGCTCTGGCAGTGCCTTACGGTTATGTGAGGAGAAAGAGGTAGTCCGTCTCACCACCTACCTGCAAATAACAGATAATGGAGCTTCTCTCTTCGGCTTTTCCTGTGAACAGGAACGAAATATATTCTTAAAGCTCATTACTGTAAAGGGGGTAGGAGGACGTGTGGGATTAGCTATCCTTCGTTCTCTAAATCCCAGCCAAGTGATAAGAGCTGTTGCGACATCAGATCTCGACACTTTTTTGCAGGTACCAGGAGTGGGAAAGAAAACAGCAGAACGCCTTTGTTTCGAACTTAAACGTCATATTACTGAAGACATGCTAGCAG
This sequence comes from Aminobacterium sp. UBA4908, assembly GCF_002398115.1. NCBI lineage: Bacteria > Thermotogati > Synergistota > Synergistia > Synergistales > Aminobacteriaceae > Aminobacterium > Aminobacterium sp. UBA4908. The sequence continues at coordinate 106,368 of NZ_DHCG01000003.1, read as the reverse complement.
ATTTTGAAGATATTGATCTACCTGTCGTGGAGGTTCGGAATACAGTGGCTGCAGCCCTTCGCTCCCTTGGATTCTCACAAAACGAAGTCTATGGCGCAATGAATCGTCTAAAAAGACAAATGGGCGCAGATTTTGACGCTGCTACGGAAGAGATATTGCTTAAGGGAGCTCTTCGTGAATTAAAGCGGAACTGAGGTGAATCGCGTGCCATTTTCAGAAGAAGAAAGAACGAGTTTTTATGATCTGCAACAAGATGAAACCACAGATGAATTGACTCTTCGTCCATCTAATTTGAAAGACTTTGTAGGCCAACAAAAGCTCAAAGAAAAGTTATCCATTTACATACAAGCTGCGCTACAGCGGAAAGAAGCTCTGGACCATATCCTCTTTTACGGTCCCCCGGGGTTAGGTAAAACAACACTTGCAGGTATTATTGCTCGCGAAATGGGGGGACAACTTCGGGTTACAACCGGCCCTGCTTTGGAAAAAGCTGGGGATTTGGCTGCTATACTCTCTAATCTCGAGCCATATGACGTGCTTTTCATTGATGAAATCCATCGTCTGCCTGCAAGCGTGGAAGAGATATTATATCCAGGGATGGAGGACTATAACCTCCATATTATAGTGGGGAAAGGGCCTCTTGCTAATAATATATGCCTCTCTCTTCCTCCGTTTACTCTGGTGGGAGCTACTACTCGATTAGGACTTCTCACGTCGCCTCTTCGAGCTCGCTTTGGTATTGTCGAACAACTAACTCTTTATAACGAAAAAGAGATTGCCGATATAGTGGAGCGGGGAGCGAAGGTTTTGGGTGTCTCGATAGAGCCGGAAGCTGCTTTGGAGATCGCCCGGCGTTCCAGAGGCACACCTCGAGTTGCTATAAGGCTACTGAAGCGTGTAAGGGATGTGGCTGAAGTCCGACAATCATCTTCCATAACAAATGCGTTGGCTGCTGCCGCCTTAAATATGCTCGGCCTCGACTCCCTTGGCCTTGATGACGGAGACCGGCGGATCCTCAGAGTCATTGTGGACCTTTTTGATGGAGGCCCGGTAGGGCTCTCTACCGTGGCTGCTGCACTAAATGAGGAGAGCCAGACCATCGAAGATATTTATGAACCTTATTTGATACAAAAAGGGCTTATTGAACGAACTCCTCGAGGGAGGAAAGCCACGCGCAACGGATACCTTTATCTTGGAGAAACTCCTCCCGACGATAAAATAAATCAGTTGAAATTTTATGGCGAGGAGGAAGGGAACTAAATGCAAGACATCGGAAAAATTTTTATCTTTATCGGTATAGTTCTAGTGATAGCTGGCATTGCTTTCTTGCTCTTTAGCAAACTTAATCTTCCTCTAGGGCGTTTGCCTGGTGACATAACATATACTAAGAAAAATGTAACAATTTTTGCCCCCATAACAACAATGCTTATAATCAGCATTGTCTTGACGCTCGTGCTTAACATTATAAATCGCTGGATAAAATAATATAATATTTAGAAGAACTCAAAAAAAGAGGAGGTTCCTATCCGTAATGAAGCTTTTGACCCCGATAAAACGTATAGTATTTACTGTGCTATTCCTTTTCAACCTCATAGGATGGCCTTTAAACTGGATGGCTCCAGTGGAAGCTGCTTCACAACCTATTCGAATCGGAGTAGGGATAGGCCTCTCGCAGGCAGTTATTTCCTCAGGCTCTCCCATTATTTTGAAAGAAGCTTCCGGGAAAAAATATCGAGCTAATAAAGCAATTACTATTAGATGGGCTGGAAATAACCGCGCAGCCATAGGGAAACATTCTTTAAAACTCCCCTTAATTTTAACGAGTTCCAATCCGCTCGCTTATAATAAAGTCCGATATCGTGGATATATCAAAATAGAGGGGAATGGCAACTCTTTTAGCATAGTCAACGTGCTCGATGTGGAAGACTATGTGAGAGGAGTCCTCAAAATGGAAACAAACCCGGCTTGGCCTTTAGAATCTCTTAAAGCTCAAGCTATTATATCTAGAACATATGCTCTTAAAAATATAGGGAAATATGGAAGCAAGGGGTTTGATCTCACGGCCACCCCCGATTGTCAAGTATATCGAGGCATCAATGCCGAAACACCACAAACAGATAGAGCGGTGAAAGAGACTGTGGGAATCGTAGTAACATATGGCTCAGACTTGGCCCTGACTCCTTTTCACTCTGATAGTGGAGGAGCCACAGCTAATGTAGCAGAGGTATGGAACAGTTCTATCCCATACTTAAAAGGGGTACAGGAAGCCATTTCGTATTCATCTCCTTATTCTACGTGGGAAGTTTCTCTCTCCCCGCAACAAATTCAGTCGGCTCTTAGTAAAATCGGAGTTCAGGTAGGACAGATACAGAGCATTGAAATCGGGCAGCAAGATTCTTTTGGAAGAACAGTTTCTCTTGTGCTGAGGGGAAGCCAGGGGGCAACCCAGATAAAGTCCAACCAATTCAGAATGGCTATAGGGCCTACTGTGTTAAGGAGCACTTTCTTCTCCGCCGTTAATGGTCAACATCTTTCTTTGAAAGCCCAATCGGTGCCTAATTCACCTGTCCCTCCCTCTGCGCCCGAACAACGCAATAATGTCGGTATTACGAACAGTGATGGCCCGTTAACCTTTGAAGAAGAACAGACTATGATCGATCTCACAAAACAAGGAGCTTTTTCCAGCCACGAAATGATCGACATGCTCATGAACCCTGAAAAGAAAAAATTGTACCTTTTAAAAGCTCTTAAACAAGGGGAACCAAAAAAACAAAGTAATTCTGTCATTACAAATACAAAATCTGGGGCAGGACAGATTCGACCGTCTTCTGAGGGTTTTGTGTTCAAGGGCAGAGGGTGGGGGCATGGGGTAGGTCTCTCCCAGTGGGGGGCAAAAAGCCTAGCAGAAAACGGTTGGAAATACTCTCAAATATTGCAACACTATTACCCTGGGACAACACTTTCAAGACGATAGAAGGCGAAGACTTTTTATGGCTCAAATAGATCTTTTTGACATTGAATCATATGCATATGAACTTCCAGAGAAGTTGATTGCACAGAACCCAGTTTCACCCCGTAACCATTCGAGACTTCTTGTATTAGATCGGCATACGGGCACTATGACTCACACATATTTTTACGAACTTGAGCACTTTCTCAAAGAAGGAGATGTGCTCGTCCTTAACGATACTCGAGTTATTCCAGCCCGTCTCTATGGTGTAAAAGAAAAGGGAACAGCCCACGTAGAGATTTTGTTACTCAAACCATTAGATGCTACGTGGACATGCTGGGAAGCCTTGGTTCGGCCAGGGCGTCGCCTGAAAAAAGGTAGCGCTGTACGCCTTAAAAATGGCGTTTTAGTTAGTATAGAAAATGCTCTTTCAGAAGGAGTCCGAGTTGTGAGGTTCCCGGAAGAGAGTAATGTACTTTCTCTTCTCGAGGAAATAGGAGAAATTCCATTCCCTCCTTATATAAAACATACGTCTGCATCTTCATCTGACTACCAAACAGTTTTTGCGAAAAGGAATGGCTCTTCTGCTGCACCTACGGCTAGTTTACATTTTACCCAGGCACAGCTACAACATTTAGTAGAGGAACACGGGATTACCTTGGCGTGGGTTACTTTGCATGTAGGGCTTGGAACATTTCGACCAGTGCAGGTATCAGATATCCGGCAACACAATATACATAAAGAGTATTGTGAGGTTCCTGAATCTACGGCATCGCTCATACGCAAGGCAAAAGCAGAGAAGCGACGTGTCATTGCCTCTGGAACAACTGTGGCAAGAACGCTGGAAAGCATGTCTGTTGATAATGAAGAGGTGATACAACAAGGCTGCAAAAACACCTCTCTTTTTATTTATCCTGGCTATAATTTTAAAATAGTTGATGGACTTATAACAAACTTCCATCTGCCTCGTAGCACTCTCTTAATGCTTGTTGCAGCTTTAGCTGGATACGATAATATTATGAATGCCTATAAAACTGCAGTAGAGAAAGAGTATCGATTCTTTTCTTTTGGCGATGCCATGTTTATTTGTTGATGTAAATAAGAAAGGAGGCTTTTCATATGTGGAAATGGGCATGTCTCGTTCCTCATCCTCCTATCATCGTTCCGGAAGTAGGCCATGGAAGAGAAAAAGAGGCACATCAAACTCTTAATGGAATGAAGGAATTAACCTATCATCTAAAAAACCAGAAACCTGATATCTTATTTCTTCTTTCCCCTCATGCTCCTCAAGGCTCTGGCCTTTTTTTTCTCGAAACATCTTGTTATGCTGGAGATCTTTCAATGTTTGGAGCTCCTCAAGTGTCTGTGGAAATAAAAAGCGATGGAGAGAAATGCAAAGCGCTCTATAGCTTTTTACAAGGAGAAGTACCGATAAGTCATGTACAAAAAGAGAAAGTATTTCTCGATCATGCCTCGTTAGTGCCCCTTTATTTTTTCCATAAAGCGTGGGGCGTTTTTCCCACACTCATCGTAGCAAACCCCATGGGTCTTTCTCTGAAGGAGGCTCTTAAAACTGGAGAGATCCTACAAAAGTTTAAAAGACCTGGAGAAAGTTGGGGGCTTATAGCCAGCGGTGATTTATCGCATCGAGTCACTCGCGATGCGCCAGCTGGATATTCCCCCTTAGGCTCTTTTTTTGATGAACAAGTAGTTCATGCCATAAAGATGTCAGATCCTAAAATTCTACTTGATCTCCCTTCCCGCACTATTTATGAGGCAGGGGAATGTGGGCTCAGATCAGCGCTCGTATTTCTTGCGCTCTCAGGGGAAAAAGCTAAACCCAAATTACTTTCTTATGAAGCACCTTTTGGGGTTGGATATGCCACAGCTATAGCTGTGTTCCCTTGGAAAACATACCCCTCTTTAGCCCGACACGCTATAGAAACATACGTGAGAGAGGGGGAAAGACTTTCACCTCAGGACGTGGAAGAACTCGCGCCACAAGAAAGTCTACAAAGTAAAAAAGCTTGTTTTGTTTCTCTTAAAACATTAAAAGGGGAACTTCGGGGGTGCATTGGAACCATCACCCCGGTTCGAGCTTCCCTGGCTTGGGAAGTAGTAGAGAACGCTATAGCAGCTGCTACTGAAGATCCACGCTTTTTACCAGTCCGCCCTGAGGAATTACCTAATCTTACTGTCTCCATAGACATATTGAGTGAACCCGAAGTAATCCGCAACGTAGAAGAACTTGATCCCAAACAATATGGAGTCATTGTCTCCAAAGGAAACCGGCGAGGAGTATTGCTTCCTGATCTCGAGGGAATTACCCTAGCCAGCCAGCAAATACAGATTGCAGCTCAAAAGGCCGGCATTACTACCCTTGATGGCATCTCTATCTCCCGATTTACCGTCCATCGATATCCGGAAAGGGAAGATACTCCATGACGTATCAAGCTTTATGGTGGCACAAAGAAGGGGAGAGAATTATTTGTGATCTCTGCCCTCACAGGTGCTCTTTAAAAAAAGGACAAAAAGGATTATGCGGCGTACGCATCCATCGAGGAGAGGCTGGACTTTTTAGCTTAAATTATGGTCTTGTTTCTTCCATGGCTCTTGACCCAGTAGAAAAAAAACCTCTTTATCATTGGAATCCAGGAACCGAAATTTTTTCTATAGGGAGTATTGGTTGCAATATGCATTGCCCTTTCTGTCAAAATTGGGAGATATCTACATGTTCTTCAAAGGTCCCCTTAACCTACATTCCTTCGTCTGACCTTCTTCGTCTTGTTCGTAAAGAGCAGGTTCGTTCTGTGGCATTTACATATAATGAGCCTCTCATTTGGTATGAATATGTGATGGATACAGCCCAAATACTGAAAAAAGAAGGGATTCCTGTAGTCTTGGTCTCTAATGGTATGATAAACGAGGCGCCATTAAAAGATCTTTTGCCGTATGTAGATGCTGCCAACATTGATGTGAAGGCCTTTGACGAGGAAACATATCGATTTATGGGAGGAGATCTTAACACTGTTAAACAAACAGTAGAGACAATGATTGCAGCAGGAATACATGTAGAATTAACAAGCCTTATTGTTACGGGAATTCATAAAGATACCCTTTGGATTGAATCATTGGCGAAGTGGGCAGCGTTTCTTTCCCCTTCCATGGTTCTTCATATATCTCGATATTTTCCATGCTATAAATGGAATGAAAAGCCCACTCCCATCACTATGCTGAGAGAGGCCAAGAGTCGGGCAGAAAAGCATTTGCATTTCGTTTATTTAGGAAATGTAACAGAAACAGTTTTTACTCTCTGTCCTTCATGTAAAGCAACAATATTGGAGCGTCGAGGATACAATACATATATTCAAGCTATGGATAGAGAAGGTCGTTGTGCTAAATGCGGCTTCCCCATAGTTACTCTTACTGGAAATGAGGATTAAAAGTGAAAAAATTTATAGATATTCTTCTTCTTATCTGTTCCCTAGGTTACTTTCTTTTGCTTTGCATGATCCCCACGTCATGGTGGAATTCTCAATTTCCTTTTGGAGTAGGAGAGCCTCTACCAGCCCTTGTTTTGCCTGGACAAAATGCAAAAGAGATTGCTGATGCCTTTTATAAGGCAGGCATTGTTACAAACCCCTTAGAGTTACGTGGATGGATGGCACGTCTAGGTATTGACAGAACCCTTAAGACTGGCATGTACATGATTAAAAAGGGGACTTCTTGGGAGGTAGCGCAACAACTGAAAGAAGCCGTTCCTTCTCAAGAAAAAGTGACAATAGTTCCAGGTTCTGATCTTTTCTCTATAAAAAATGCTTTTCCCGACATGACTGAAGACGAGGTATCTACTCTCCTTCAGAATACGGCTATATTTCCTCTCGATCTTCAGCCTCTCTTGCCTCTTGCTCCAGAAACACGCGTAGCATTTTTGCTTCCAGATACATATTACGTACCTGAAAAGAAACTGGAATATGTTTTAAAAGCAGGATTCACGCTCTGGTGGAAACACTTTGATACAAAAATACAAAACCTTTCGCCTCATGAATTATTGGAGACAGCTATTCTAGCCTCTCTCGTAGAAAGAGAGGCTAAAATAGACGAGGAACGTCCCCTTATCGCAGGAATTATAAAGAATAGAGTAGCCAAAAATATGCCTCTCCAAGTAGATGCAACAATAGTTTACGCATGGAAAAGGGAGGGAGAAAACCTTTCGAGGGTTCTTTTCAAACATCTAGAAGTAGATTCTCCCTACAATACATACAAAAAGCTGGGGCTACCGCCTACAGCTATCTGCATCCCCTCCATTGCATCATGGGAGGCCGCCTTAAAACCAGCTCAAACAGAGTATCTGTATTATGTAGCAGGGAAAGATGGTCAACATTTTTTTGCCACTACGTATCAAGGACATTTGCTGAACATTCGAAAAATTAGAGGTGCCCAACATTGAATAATATAGAAGAACCACTTTCTGTTCATGATATGGACAGATTAGTACTTTCGGTCTGTCCTTCTTATATTGTGCTTATTAGTTGGATTGTCTCCGAATATAATGGATTAGGATATATTCGAACAGATGATCCTCGCAAAGGAGAACTTTCTTTTTTCTGTCCTCCTAGTCAATCAGAAGAGGGGGAACTTCTCATAGAAAAACTGAGAGAGGAAGGATTTCCTGTTAAGATAGAGCGTGTAGAAAGACATCAAAAGCAAGAAGGGACAGAGGAATATGGATTTAGCCATTTTTAAGCGAGCGTTCGATTCGCTTCGTCGTTACAAAATAGATTTTGCGGACCTTTACTTTGAATCATCTGCTGCTCACAGCATTTCTTTTGAAGATGGGGCTTTAGAAGAAATAAGTTCTTCCCTTCGAGAAGGAGTAGGCGCTCGGGTGGTAAGGGAGGACGTCACGTCTTATTCACACACTCCAGGTGTTGCTGTAACAAACGGCCTCTCTGCTCTTCGAGAAAGCACCCGTAATATAGGAATCCCCTTATCTTGGGAAAATGAAGGCGACTTTCAGCGCCGAATTATAAAGCAAACAGCCTTCGTGGCTCCTCCAGAGACACAATTTCTTCGAGATATAGATAGAAAAATACGAGAGGCTAGCCCCTATGTATCGCAAGTTTCTATTAATTACTCTCTTTCCTTAAAAAACATCATCATTATCAATCAAGAGGAAGACTTATTTCGAGAAAATCGTCCGTACACAAGCTTCAGCGTAGAGGTTACCGTGGAAAAAAATGGACAAATTCAAACGGGGTATGAAAATGCAGCCCGACTAGAGGTACCCAATATTTTCTGGGGAAAATATACTCCGTGGATCCTGGCCAATCAGGCTCTAAAACAAGCTCTTCTCATGCTTGAAGCGCCAGATTGTCCAGCCGGAACTATGCCAGTTATACTTTCTGGAGAAGCAGGAGGAACTCTCGTACATGAAGCATGTGGACATGGACTTGAAGCAGATATTATACAGAAAGACTTTTCTGTTTACCGTAATAAAATAGGACATAAAGTCGCAAGTCCTTTGGTAACTATGATAGATGATGGGACCCTCCCAGGTCTTTTCGGCAGCTATACAATAGATGATGAAGGGGTTCCAGCACAGAGAACTGTCCTCATTGAAGAGGGGGTTCTAAAAGGCTTTTTAACTGATAAAATTTCAGCTGCAAAGGAAGGATTGCCCCTCTCTGGCAACGGAAGGAGGGACTCGTATAGGAATCCTCCTATTCCGCGGATGAGCAATACCTTTATATTGCCAGGAGATAGCAATGAAGAGGCGATGATACAAAGTGTTGATTACGGCCTTTATGTAAAAAAAATGGGTGGTGGAGAAGTAAACCCAACTTCCGGGGATTTTGTCTTCTATGTTACCGAGGGATATTTCATCCGAAACGGCTCTATCGCTCACCCAGTAAAGGGTGCTTTGCTCACAGGAAACGGGCCTCAAGCACTAATGGATATTAGAGCTGTTGGGGATAATCTCCTCTATTTACCTGGAATGTGCGGAAAAGCAGGTCAATCAGTTCCCGTCACTGATGGACAACCAGCTTTGCTTATAAAAAAACTCATAGTTGGAGGCAACGTGACAGACCATGAGTCTCTTTAAACGTAAAAAGAAACGTGGACGCCCTAAACAGAATAAAGGTATTCTTTTTTCCAAACCACGACGCACGGAAGAAGAACTCAAAGAAATCAGAGAAGGAAGAATCCGTCGCCTTTTTACGTGGGTTCGTTTGTTTTTCTTCTTCTTGTTTTTAGCTATTGTTTATGCCATTGCATCCCTTTTCTCTTTTTGGACAGGTCGAGTAGGGGTGGAAATTCAAACATCTTTAACAACTAGAGCAGGGGGAGCAGTGCTTATTGTACTTCTCTTCATGGGATATATATGTTTTTCGATTCTTCTCCGACGGAAAATATATCGAATTCTAGCACAAACGCTAGCTACCTTGTTTCTATTTACGAGCGCAGCTCTCGTTCTGGGCCTTTTTTCCCGATTTGTACTCCAGCCCCATTGGACACTACTCAAGCCAGGGTTCTTTGGACAAAATCTAGCTCAGTTTTTTATGGTAAATGTGGGATTCTTTGGCACGATGCTGTTTTGTATAGCGAGCATCTTAACGTCCCTGGTTTTGTATGGCATTATCAGTACTCAAAATATTTTAACCGCTTGGGAGGCTATGTCTTTAAAAATCAAGGGATTTGAACTTCATCGTAAGAAACTATTGGAATCTAAAGAAGACACTCCCATTTCAAGAGCGACATTAGCAGCAGAAAAAACTGAAAACATGTGTGACCAACAAACAAATCCTAAAACAATATCCACGGATGAAATATTAGAAACATCTAAAGAAAATTCCAAGTCAGAGGTGAAGCACCAAATAATACAAGAAAGGGAAATCGTGAAAAAACAGGAAGGTGAAGAAGAGGGAGAAGAACCTTCTCTTAAATCTGTTTTTCAAGAAAGTCAGGCCGAAGAAGCGCCAGCTCGTATTGTTATGGACGAAACAGATTCCACAGGTGCTGAAGGAGAAACTATGCCAGAAATAAATCTCCCTACACCAGAAAAAGGAGAGGAAGAAAGTATCGTCGAGGGAGTTTTCCCCCCACCACTTGATCTTTTTGGAACCCCTGAACCGGCATTTCAAGACAGGGGAGAAGAAAAAGCAAAAGAGCAAAGTGAAGCGATTATCTCCACCCTAGCCGATTTTGACGTACAAGCTGAATTAGCAGAAATAGTCATAGGCCCTACTGTTATACAATTCCAAATACAGCTTGCACCTGGTATAAAAGTAAGCAAAATAGCAGGTTTGGCCAATGATTTGGCTGTAGCTTTAGCTGTTCCTGCTCTACGTGTAGAAGCGCCAATTCCAGGGAAACCTTATGTTGGGATAGAGATACCCAACCCTAAAAGGCGGGGAGTTTCTCTTCGGAAGGTACTTGATTCTCAGGCCTTTGAGCAAGCCGATTATGCCCTTCCTCTCCCCATGGGAGTTCGAGTAGACTCCCGCCCCCTTATTATAGGGTTAGAAGATTTGCCTCATCTTCTAGTGGCTGGAACTACTGGATCAGGGAAGAGTGTTTTCGTCAATAGTTGCATAGCTGGACTTTGTTACTGTCGACGTCCCGAAGAGCTTCGCTTTCTCATGATAGACCCTAAGCGAGTAGAGCTTAGTATATATGAGCACTTGCCTCATATATTAGCCAAGCCAGTAGTCTCTCCTAAAAAAGCAATTCAGGCTTTGGCGTGGGCTGTTCGGGAAATGGAACATCGTTACGATATTTTTGCTCGCGCGAGAGTTCGTAATTTGGCTGGCTACAACGAGAAGGTGCTGCCCAAAGATAAATTACCTCACATCGTCATAGTAGTTGATGAGTTGGCAGATCTTATGTTTACGGCTCAAAAAGAAGTGGAAGACTACATTTGTCGTTTGGCACAAATGGCGCGAGCGACGGGAATACACTTAATGTTGGCTACGCAGCGCCCGTCAGTCAATGTAGTAACAGGTCTGATTAAAGCTAATATACCGGCTCGCGTAGCCTTCACACTTCCTTCTCAAGCAGACTCTAGAACTATCATCGATGTGTCAGGAGCAGAAAAACTGCTTGGGAAGGGAGACATGCTTTTTGTAAGTCCTCGATATCCCAGGCCTGTGCGACTTCAGTCTCCATTTATAGAGGACGGTAAGTCCATGGAAGTTGTAACCTACATGAAGAATCTTTTTGGTGAACCTGAATATATTGATATAGAGGAACAGGGAGAGAGTGGCGGAAATGGAGTAGATGCTGCTTTCACAGATGATCCCCTCTTAGAAGAAGCCATGCAGATTGTCCTTGATACAGGTATAGCATCTGCAAGTCGTTTGCAACGTCAGCTACGCATCGGTTTTACTCGTGCTGCTCGTCTTATAGATACAATGGAGCAACTTGGCATTGTAGGTCCTCCTGACGGATCAAAACCGCGAGAAATACTTGTCGATGAAACTCGAGCGCAGGAGATTATGGATGAACACGTGGAATAAAACTCTCTCCATTGGATCATGGGAGTTTATATCGAGTAGATCAATACGAGATACGTCAGTTTTACTTGTAGCAGGTGGAAGAGCTCCCGCCTCATCTTGGTTTTCTGCTATAGCTCGATCTTTTCGGCACATATGGTGTGCTGATTCTGGTTTAGAAGTGTGCAGGCAATCAGATATCGTACCAGAATACATTGTCGGAGATGAAGACAGTAGTTCCTCAGAGAGCTTAAAATGGGCTTTACAGAAAAAAGTGCAGATAAAAAAATACCCAGTAGATAAGGATTATACTGACCTCCAACTAGCGTTAAAACACATTGGAGAGGCTTTTCCTCACGCTGAAGTTCTGCTTACGGGATGTTGGGGGGGGCGGGTAGATCATACATGGAGCAATATTTTTTCAGCTATTTGGGCAGAAAGGGAATGGGGGCTTCGAGTTGTATGTCTCTGCGATGATAAAGAGGCCCTTTTTATTCTAGACGGGCCAGAACAGATACAAATTAATTTTCATACACCATTACCTCGAACAGTGTCTCTTTTGGCCCTCGAAGAAACGTGCGAAAATGTGAGTATTCATGGGACACGCTGGGAACTTGAAAAAACGACTCTTCACTTATTCCGACCATACTCTATAAGCAACCGCCTTGCAAACGATGGGGGTAAAAGTATTGAAGTCGAAGTAGACAATGGAAGACTTGCAGTGTATCTTTACTGGGCAGAATAAAAAAAGCGGGCTGAATTATACAGCCCGCTTGACTTTGCCGGATTTTAGACATCTAGTGCAAATCTTCATGCGTCGAGTCTCACCAGCACCTAGATCTACCTTGACATTTTGTAAATTAATGAGCCAACGTCTCCGTGTATGACGATTCGAGTGGCTGACAGCATTCCCGGTAACAGGGCCACGGCCGCAACAATCACAAACTCTAGCCATAGTTCTACGCCTCCTCCGAAGGAAATAATGATCGAACAGGTGGATTTTATCACAGGTTAGGTGTTCTGGGCAATTCTTTCTCATAAAACTCGTCCCATAAGGAGGGATTATTTTGAACTTTAGCGAAAAACTTGAAGCACTGCAGGATATTATTCATAAACTAGAAAAAGAGGAACTCCCTTTAGAGGAAGCTTTGGAGCTTTTCGAGCGAGGCGTGTCCCTCGTAAAAGAGTGTCAAGCTTATTTGACCCAGGCAGAACAGAAAATAACCCTTCTGACAAATTCTGGAGAAGAAATTCCAACTGGGGAGATATCATCGGGGGAAAATAACCATGTCTAATTTCATCAGAGAAGAACTTGAGAAGGAAAGGGAATGGGTCGATACGCAACTTTCCCTCGTGTGCTCTCAAAAGCCAAAAAATATCCCATCGCGTCTTTGGGAATCCATGGTATATTCTCTCATGGCTGGAGGGAAACGACTTCGTCCAATTCTTTGCATTAAAGCCGCAGAAACCATGGGAGCAGATCGGAAGGAAATACTCCCCATGGCGTTGGCTTTCGAGATGATTCACACGGCTTCCCTTATCCATGATGACTTACCAGCTATGGATAATGATTCTTTGCGCCGTGGTAAACCTACAAACCACATTATCTTTGGAGAAACTCTGGCCATATTGGCAGGTGATGCATTGCTTGCCTGGGGATTTGAATATCCACTTTTCCACCTTAACAGAGGGAACATCCCTGCAGAGCGAATTATAAAGGCTTTCTCCATATTCTCCCAAGCTATAGGGCCTTCTGGTATCTGTGGAGGACAAGTCCTGGACACCGATCCCCAGAGCTATCAAGATAATGCCGATTTCGTTCTCCGTATAGCGCGACAAAAAACAGCCGTATTGATACAATCTTCTGTTACTGTAGGAGTTATCCTTGCCGGCGCTCCTGCTTTAGCTGTAGATGCTTTTGAAAAGTATGGAGAGCACTTAGGACTGGCCTTTCAGATTGTTGACGATATACTTGACGTTACCGCTACTGCAAAAGTTTTAGGCAAAACACCCGGAAAAGATGCCCAACAAGAAAAGAACACGTTCGTAACTGTTTGGGGCATAGCAGAAGCGCGTAGAAGGGCATTGGAAGAGAGTGAAAGGGCGAGAGATGCTCTTAACCTTATAGATATGCCTACCTCTTTTTTCCAAGACCTCGCCATCTTCCTTTCTGAAAGAAGTTGTTAAAAGGAAGCTACAAGAAAGAAGGAGGAACCACTTAAGAAATTATGCAAATTCTCAATCGCGTTAACGACTATCGAGATCTTAAAGACATGTCTATAGGCGCTCTTTCTTTGCTCTGTGAAGACTTGAGAAAAGAAATTATAGATGTAGTAATGCAAAATGGAGGACATCTTGCTTCTTCTTTAGGAGCTGTAGAGCTGATTGTTGCATTGCTACGACAATTTGATCCGCTTCAAGACAAAATTATATTTGACGTGGGACATCAAGCTTATGCCTATAAAATACTGACAGGGAGGAAAGAACAGTTTTCAACACTCCGTCAATGGGGAGGCGTGAGCGGATTCCCTAAAAGAGACGAGAGTCCCTGCGATCATTTCGATGTAGGGCATAGTAGCACTTCTTTATCGGCGGCTCTCGGGTATGCCAAGGCTAGAGATCTTTTAAAAGAAGATCATCATGTGGTGGCAGTTATTGGAGATGGCGCTCTTCTTAACGGGCTCTCTTTTGAAGCTCTTAATTACACGAAGGATGCAAAAACAAAGGTTATTTTTATTCTCAACGATAATAAGATGTCTATCAGTCACCGTGTAGGAGGGTTCGCATCATATCTGGCCAAATTAAGTTCAAGCTCTGCCTACAATGCTTTAAAAACATATATAAAAGAATCGTGTGCGTCTCTTCCCCAGGGACAATCCATCGAAAATGTTTTATCTAAATTCAGAGATCAGATAAAATTCTTGGTTAAGCCTGGCAACATCTTCGATGAGCTCGATATTAATTATTGGGGCCCTTTTGACGGACATAATATTTCGGAAATGGAAACTGTCTTCCAAATGGCAAAAAAGTATTATAAACCTGTTTTGCTTCATATAGTGACCACAAAGGGGAAAGGACTGGAATGCGCTGAAAAGCACCCGAGTATCTATCATGGCATTTCTGCCAAGAGACCCTCAAAATCCACATCAAGTGGGATAAGTTGGGGTGCAGCAGCAACAGAAGAGCTATGTCGATTGGCAAGGAAGAACCCCAAAATTGTATGCCTTACAGCTGCGATGAAAGATGGAACTCGCCTTGACCTCTTTGCGCAACATTTCCCAGACCGTTTTTACGATGTAGGAATAGCCGAGGAACATATGCTCACAATGTCTGCGGGGATGGCTGCTGGCGGGCTTCGTCCTGTAGTTTTCATCTATTCGACTTTTTTGCAAAGAGCCATGGATCAGCTTGTCCACGATATTGCACTCCAGAACCTTCCTGTTGTTTTAGCCATAGATCGAGGGGGGCTCGTTGGAGAGGATGGAGAGACTCACCATGGGCTTTTAGATATGGCATGGGGAAAATCTATCCCTCATTTAGAGATACTGGCACCTCGCGACATCGTTGATCTTAGAGCGATGCTCGACCATTGTCTGAGCCGTTCAACCCCTGTACTCATTCGATACCCTCGGGGAATAGCTCCCGAAGAAATTTCTAGGAACAACCCCAACCCACCGCCGCCTTATCGAGCAGAGATTATTCAGCAAGGGGAACGAAATGAATGGAGTATTATGGGAATAGGAGCTACTCTTCAGCTCGCTTTCGAGAGTTCTCATTTAGCCGTTGCCCAAGGAGAGCCAGCCCCTACAATTCTTGATCTTCGATGGATCAAGCCTCTAGATTGGGAAACCATCGATCAAAGGCTTCAATCTGATCGGATAGTAATTGTTCTGGAAGAAGGATATAGCAACGGTGGCATAGGGGAGACCATAGCAGCCCGAGCATCAGAAAAAGCATGGCCAGCACAGGTTATTCCTATAGGAATTCCTGACCTCTTTGTCCCTCACGGAACTCCTGAAAAACAAAGAGAATTTTGTGGATTAACGCCTCAAAGAGTGGTGAATAGCTATAGGGAAAATACAAAAGGAACGAATCGATAAGCTCCTCGTGGCAAGAAATCTAGCCCCATCACGAGCGAAGGCATGTGCTCTCATTCTGGAAGGGCGCGTTTTTTCCAACCATAAACAGATTGTTAAAGTGGGAACCATGCTTCCTAAAGATGCTTCTCTAGAAGTTAAAGAAAGTAGCGATGCACCTCGCGAAGAATGGGTTAGCCGGGGAGCTCATAAACTTTTAAAAGCTCTTGATATCTTTCATACCAACCCTACAGGAAAAATTTGTATGGACATAGGAGCCTCAACTGGCGGTTTTACACACGTGATGCTTTCAAGAGGTGCTTTAAAAGTCTACTCTGTAGATGTGGGTTACGGTCAATTCGCATGGAAATTACGCACAGATTCTCGCGTAGTGGTCATGGAACGTACGAACGCCAGATATTTAGAGCCAGGTCAGTTTGAAGAAGGGATGGATCTTATTACTATTGATGCTTCTTTTATTTCTTTAACTCTTCTTCTGCCTGTTATGGAGAAACTCCTAAAAGAAGATGGCTGTATAATATGTTTAGTAAAACCTCAATTTGAGGCTGGAAAAGAACGTCTGGGCAAAAATGGCGTTGTGAAAGACCCCCTTTTGCACCAAACTATATTGCAGGAATTATCCTCTTTTATAGAAAAGCAAACGCTCCTTTCGCTACGAGGGGCTACGTGGTCTCCTCTGAAAGGACCCAAGGGGAATATAGAATTTCTTTTCTTCCTCCAAAAAGGAAAAAAAGACGAGTCATTACATACAGATTTCACTCAAATTGTAGCGGAAAGTCACAAAACATTAGATGAGAAATAAACCATTGTCATAAGAGAGATGCGGAGGGAAGCTGGATGGATAGACATATCGGCATGCTTGTCAACACACAGAAAAAAGGAGCTCTCGACATGGCCTGTCGACTTATACAGTGGGGCAAAAAGAAGGAGATACCTATCCTATTGCCACCTCATGAAGCGTCTATTCTTGGGGTTCCAGCAACAACCGATGATATATGGAAAACGACGGTGAATTTCGCAGTTGTTATAGGTGGAGATGGGACTTTTTTAAGAGCAAGCCGATATGTTTTGAATCATTCTATTCCGCTTTACGGCATTAATCTGGGCCACTTGGGTTTTCTTGCTTCAGGGAAGCCAGAAGAGGCTGAATCCGATCTAGAACAGATATTACGAGGTGACTACGCTCTTCAGGAACATAGAATTCTTGAAGGAGTTATATGGCGAGAGGAACGGCGCAAGCACACTCTTTATGCTCTTAATGATCTTGTGCTTACGAAGGGAGCCTTTGCTCGCGTTATTACCATAGAAATCAGGATTGGCAATCGTTACTTTAATACTCTTCCAGCAGATGGAGTTATAGTATCGACACCTACTGGTTCAACAGCTTACGCTCTCTCTGCTGGCGGTCCCATCGTACCTCCACATGTACCATGTATGGTTCTAGCTCCCATATGTGCTCATACTCTTTACGCAAGGCCTGTGATAGTAGGGGAGCGCGACATTATCAATCTCATTCCGCGAGGGAGTCATCGCGATCTCATGCTGACACAAGATGGTCAGCTAGGCTATGAAATTCTACCAGGAGATCGTATAGAGCTCTCCCTCTCCCATACCAAAGTAGTGAAAGTTATCGTTCTTCCACAACGAACATACTTCGATCTCCTCCATGAAAAACTCAAATGGGGACAAGGTATTGTTCGCTACGAAGATAAGGAGTGAGACCTGTGCTCGAAGAGCTCTCGTTAAAAAACATCGGTGGGCTAAATTCAGCCTCTATACAGCTCTCAGGACGTTTCATCGCTATTACAGGAGAAAGTGGCGCTGGTAAAAGCAGTATTGTGCGAGGGTTAGAGTTTATAGGAGGGAAACGAGCTCAATCGGAACTTATTAAAGTTGGGGAAAACGAGGCCGAAGTACAAGCTCTTTTCTATTGCCCTGCTTCTTTAAAACTTCCTGAAGATATCTGTCCAGAGGAAGGGAACCTTTTTGTAAAAAGGATATTTTCTCGTAACGGGAGAGGAAAAACCTTTCTCCAAGGTAAACTTGTCCCTCTTTCAACATTTTCAGAAAGCGTGGGGGCTTTACTTCGAATCCAGAGTCAGTTTGCTCAACTCGAACTTCTAGACTCAGACCGACAACGGCATATTCTTGATAGCTATGGAGGAAAAGATATAGCTCAGATACAAAATAATCTCAGAGTAATATTTACCGAAGCTCTTTCTAAAGAGCGAGAACTTCGGGATATGGAAAGTCGACAAAAAGAGATTATCGCTCGTTATCAACACGCAGAAAAAATATTACAAAGTTTTCGAACGCTCTCTCCAGACGCTGATAGTGAACAAATATGGGAAAAGGGGATAGAAAACCTGACATTTCTCATTAACTCTCATGGCCGTTTAGAACAAATATTAGCCCAGATAACTGGTGGAAAGACGGGAGAAGGAATCGCAGATACTCTTGAGAATATATGTCTAGACATAGGTCAACTTCCAGCGAGTTATAAAGAAGCTGGACAAGAGTGGCAATCTGAGGGGAACGAAGCCCTTGTCCATCTGCAAAAAATGGCGCAAAAAATACAGGGCTTTCTTGACAGCCAGCCTCTTCCCGATCTTATAGAGGATCGAGAAAAAACAGAAAATAAATTAGGGTTGTTGCGAAAGCTGAAACGTCTCGCACAGGTTGATTCTATAGAGAATCTGATCGCCTATTGCCAAGAGGCAGATGACAACTTGTCCTGGTTAGCTCAAAGCTACGAAAGGGTAGAAAAGGTATCAAACCGCGCTCGAGAATTACGCAAAGAAGCAAGCCGACTGGCGGCGGAACTTCGAAAAGCCAGGGAAGAAGCTGCTCTTTCCCTGGGAAAAGCTATGAACACATCTCTAGCTTCTATGGCTATGGAGGGTATTACGTTTTCCATAGAAATTTCCGACCTAGGGAAAATACGAAGTACAGGTGCTGATGAGGTTTCTTTCCTCTTGGCAAGTGGAGACATGCCGCCAGGTCCTGTAATGAAAATCGCATCCGGAGGAGAGTTAAGCAGGCTTCTCTTGGCGTTGCAACTCTCCCTCCCTCAAGAACAAATTCCTGAGACTCTCATTTTTGATGAAGTTGAAGCAGGGCTTGGGGGAAAAGCTGCAGTGCTTGCCGGATATAAATTACGGGAACTATCAGAGAAATGTAGGGTCATTCTTATTACTCACGAAGCGACTATAGCCGCACTGGCAGATCAACATTTCGTCGTAATGCGGAACGGAAATGAAAGCTCTATCAAGGAAATAGATGGAGAAGAAAGGGTTGCAGAAATAGCTCGAATGCTCTCTGGGAACGCAACTCTTCCTGAAGCACAAGAGCATGCTCGCAAACTCCTTTCCGAAGAGTTGACTTCTAGCTCGAAGAACCGTAAAATGCATAAGCTTATGTATAAATAACGCTTGGGCAGGGTTTATAAAGCGAAAGCTACCCTATTATTAAAGCCTAGCGGGAGGAGGATGTTTTATATTATGTACGCCATTGTAGAAACAGGTGGAAAACAGTACAGAGTAGCAGCAGGAGACACTCTTAAAGTAGAAAGTATCCACGCAGAAGTCGGAACCTCTCTCGTTTTAGATAAGGTTCTTATGGTTTCTGATGATCAGGACGTCCGCGTAGGAACCCCGTATCTTGAAGGTGCCAGTGTCAACGCTACGGTTGTAGATCATGGCCGAGCACCCAAGATTCTTGTTTATAAGTTCAAGAGCAAGAAAAACTACAGACGTATGCGCGGCCATCGTCAGAATTTTACCGAGATTAAAATAGATTCCATCAACGCCTAGGGCAAAGAGCGTTGGTAAGCGATCATCCCAAGGGATATGATTATTGTAACCATAGAGAAAGATAATGGGGTGATCACCTCGGTAGAAGGAGTGGGGCACTCTGGATATGCTCCTGCGGGAGAAGATGTTGTTTGTGCTGGAGTTTCGGCTCTGATTCAAGCTTTAGCTCTAGGGATGAGCGATATAGCGAAAGTGGAATCAACCAAGATAGAAATAGATACACAACGAACTCGAATAAAAGTATCTTGGCCACGTTCAGATAAGAGAGAAATTCTTCTTCTAGCAGAGACAGTAGTCAGGTCCCTTGAAAATATATCAAAAAGCTACAAAGGTTATGTAAAAATTGTGGAGGTGCGAAAATAATGCGTATCAATTTTTTTGATCTGCAATTCTTTGCTCATAAAAAAGGACAGGGTAGTTCAACAAACGGACGAGATAGCGAAAGCAAACGACTGGGCATTAAAAAATATGCAGGTGAGGTCGTCAAGGGAGGAAATATCCTTGTTCGCCAGCGAGGGACAAAAGTACACCCTGGACTTAACGTAGGGAAAGGGAAAGATGATACCCTTTTCGCGTTGGCAGCTGGTGTTGTAAAGTATCAGACGAAAGGTGACAGGAAATACGTATCTATAGAAACACTATAGATTTTTACAACGTTTACGGCGTTGTATAGTGGTGATTTTTATACCGTCTCAAAACAAGGGCCCGGTTATAGTAAGGCCCTTGTTTTTTCATTCACATGACGGATGGTGATGTATTATGAAATTTGTAGATTTAGTTCGTATAAAAGTAAAAGCCGGACGAGGCGGAAACGGATGTCTGAGCTTCCGAAGAGAAAAATTTATTCCCAAAGGTGGACCTGACGGAGCCAATGGAGGGAATGGGGGAAGCATTATTTTAAAAGCCGTAGATGGAATTCACACCCTTGCTGATTTTGAGTTTGAAAAAAAGTTTACAGCAGAGCATGGACAGCCTGGGCAGGGTCAAAAAAAAGTTGGGGCATCTGGGAAAGACCTTATTATTCCTGTGCCCTGTGGTACTATAATATACGATGATGATACTATGGAACCTCTTGCTGATCTTGTAGAGGCCGGAAACGAGGTTGTCGTTGCTCGAGGAGGAAGAGGAGGAAGAGGAAACATACATTTCACCACTTCTGTGCGAAAGGCTCCTCGATTCGCAGAAAAAGGGGAACTAGGAGAAGAAAGGAACCTCCGACTAGAGCTAAAACTTATTGCAGATGTAGGGCTGGTAGGCTTTCCCAATGCAGGGAAATCAAGTTTGCTTGCGGCTATTTCAAATGCTCGTCCTAAAATAGCCGATTATCCCTTTACCACGCTTTCTCCTAATTTAGGCGTTTTAGCCGTAGACGACGAGAGAATAGTGGTAGCTGATGTTCCAGGATTGATTGAAGGAGCTCATGAAAATAAGGGGTTAGGCATTTATTTTTTACGCCATGTTGAACGCACTCGTGTTCTAGTCCATGTTCTTGATTTAAGTACAGGAACATCAGAAGAGGTCATTTCTCAATGGGAAACTATTTGTAATGAGTTCGAAGCCTACAATTCAAGTCTTCTGGAAAGGCCTTATGTTGTTGTGGGAAATAAAATAGATTTGGAACAGGCGCAAAAAAACTCTCATGACGTAGAGGCCTTTATGACAAAGCAAGGGGTCCTTTACTTTGTCACAAGTGCCTTGTCAGGAGAAGGGATTCCAGCGTTTATTGATGCTATTGCTACGCTTTGCCGTAAACATGCAAGACCTCATAGTGAAACTCGACTTTTCGAAACAATAACTCCTCGAGAAGAAAAGCCTCTTCAGAGGGGTAGAAAAGGAGCGGAGGAGCGAGTTACGATAATTAGATTGCCGGATGATTCCGGTTTCCGTGTTGTTCATGTTGGTCTTGAAAGAGCTCTTAAAAAATATGATTTTGAGCAAGAAGATGCCCTTTATCGTTTTGCGCGCCTCCTGAAAAAATACCACGTGGAAGAACTTCTAGCACAAGAAGGGGCACAAGAAGGGGATACTGTTTTCATCGGAGACGTAGAGTTTGAATATCAGCCTGATAAAGTTATGGAGTAAAAGTAAAAACGGAGGACTGTGGGAGTGAGCTTTGGTGGCCACGTCATTCGAACGCGAAAAATAGGCATAATGGGTGGGACCTTCGATCCCATCCATTATGGGCATTTGTTAGCAGCTGAGGAGTCTTTTTTTGCTTTAGATCTCGATGAGGTCATTTTTGTCCCAACAGGCAAACCTCCTCATAAAAAGATGAGACGTGTTTCTTCAACGGAAGACCGGTATACGATGACTCTTCTTGCCACCCTTGATAATCCACACTTCAAAGTTTCTCGAATTGAAATAGATAGAAACGAGTCAAGTCATACAGTAGACACTTTGAGAGAAATGAGGCATTGGTATGCTCCAGACAGTATTCAGTTTTTCTTCATTACAGGATTAGATGCCGTTTTGGACATAACCACATGGAAGGAATATACTGCGCTGCCTAGCCTCTGCAACATAGTGGCAGTGAACAGACCTGGCTATCAGGTAGGGAAGTTAGAACAATTACCTGAGATTTTTAAAGGAAATATTGTGCCTCTCGAGATTCCCCTGCTTTCTATTTCCAGTACTGAAATACGAAGACGAATAGAAAGTGGTAAAAATGTTCGTTATTTAATGCCTGAGCTAGTAGAACGATATATTTACAAAAAAGGGCTATATAAAAGGATTGGGCGGTGAGGTATATGAAAATCACCAAAATTATACTTATTTCTACTTTAGCTGTTCTCTCTGCTGCTGCGGGGGTTTTCTTCCGCCTTCATGACATAGTAGCCCCTCAGCCAGAGAATATAAAAGAAAGCATCTCTTATGATCAGGAAACAGGCAATATTAATATTCTTGTGATAGGAGTGGACGACGTAGAAGGCAGCCAACGTTCCGATACTGTCGGATTGGCTGTTATAGATATTGATGATAAAACGGTTCGTTACATGTCTCTTCCCCGAGATACTCGAGTACAGATTCCTGGCCATGGTTGGCAGAAACTTAATCATGCCTACGCCTATGGAGGGGTAGAGCTCCTACAACAAACTGTCGTTAATTATTTGGGAATGCCTGTTAACTACTACGTTCTTGTCAATTATGAAAGTTTTCCTCAAATTGTTAATATGATTGGCGGAGTGGAAATAAACGTGGAAAAAAAGCTTTACTACAATGACAGAGCTGGCAATCTTCACATCAATATACCTAAAGGCCTTCAGAATATGAATGGGAAAACAGCACTTGAATATGTGCGATTTAGACATGATGCTCTCGGTGATATAGGACGAGTGCAACGCCAGCAGCAATTTATCAAAGCAATAATGAAAAAGGTACAGACACCAGAAATGCTGCCTCGATTGCCTGATTTTGCCAAACAAATCTTAGATCTTGTAAATACAAACTTAACAATGACACAGGCAGTACAGTTAACGTCGTACTTGCGAGACCTAAGGTCTGAAAATATGGCGTTCTTTACTCTCCCAGGAAGAGCCGCCTATATTTCTAATGTAAGCTACTGGCTAGGAGATCTAAGTGTAGCATCTACGCTTCTTAGCGGCCCTATAGTTCAAGAAGGAGATATTCCTGGTCAACCGTCACTAGACGGAGATACCGTTGCGCCATCTCTAGAAACAGCTTCGGAACAAAATCTTATGGACCAAGTCAAAAAAATGACCCTTCCAATAGCTATATTAAATGGAGATGGAGAAGCCGGACTCAGCAAAAAAGCAGCTTCGTTACTTCAAAAAATCGGAATAGACGTAGCTTATACTGGTAATGCAAAACATTACGATTATCATTACTCTAGTATTGTATATCCAATGAACAAAAATTCGGCGGAAATGAAACAAAATGCCCTTGCTCTGCAAGAAATGTGTGGTATTAGCAATAATCTTCTAAAGCTAGATGACTCAGCTGTTTATGTAACTCTCGTTTTAGGACATGATAAAAATACAATATTAAATAAGCTAGGGGCATTACCCCATAAATAGTGACAACTTCTTATAATGAGATTACAATGAAAAAACAATATAAACAGCACAAAAAGGAGGGATTTAAACTCGTATGATAGAAACTACCGAATTGACTCAAAAATATCGATTTGTACTGGATGCGCTGGCTGATAAAAGGGGATTAGACATTGTCCTCTTAGATGTTGCTGGGAAATCTTCTATTGCTGATACTTTTATTCTCGTTACAGCTAATTCGGATATACATATGGGGACCTTGAGAGATGTGACGGAAGAAGCCCTTAATAGGAAGGGACTCCCAACAGCAGTAGAAGGTCGAAGCAGCACCCAGTGGTGCCTTATAGATGCAGGGAACCTTATAGTTCATGTCTTTAGCCGTAAAGGAAGAGATTTTTATAATCTTGAGAAAGTTTGGGGAGATTGTCCTTCATATTCCTACGAATATCTCGACTAAATATACCTCAAAAATATTAGATACTTTATTAGATACTTTATTAGATACTTTATAAGATACATACGTAGAATAAATAAAAGGCTTATCGTTATATAGTGATAGGCCTTTTATTTATTGGTTGCAAAACATAATTTTAGCCTAAATATACGGGGGTCTTTTGAAAGGGGAGCCGTTTTCCAATGTGTCCTATAATGTATCTTATGTTACATTCAAGAGGAGAAAAACTCCTTTAAATTGCTATTTTATGCTTTTTATATTATCTCCTAATTTCTCTGATTTACGTCGTTATTTCATTGGATTTCGGCGATTTATTTTATTAGTACTCAAGGCGGAGAACACATGTTCCTCGCCTTGAGTACTTTGCAAGAGGAGATATTCTTTAAAGAAATCCCGTGGAATATAGAATGGAGTTAAAATATAAAAGAATGGCTTTGTCTTATTATATTGTAGGTCAATAATTTATTTCATATCCCTGGCTTGAATCCAAATTACAGCATCTTGGCTCAATTCTTTGCCATCATGTGTATTTTCCGGACCTGCCCCAAGAGCAGCGAATCCCCACCAACCAGCTTTTGGGATACCAAAGGTAAAACAACCATTCATGTCTGCCTTTACAGCCATTGTGACAAAAGCGTCCTGCGGTGCTTCTACATGAGCTTCTTTAGCAAAACTGTTCTTATCCGTAATAGGATCATGGTTTAGATATTCCACTTCTATTTCAGCAAAAGGAACTGGTTTCCCATCCCGCTTCACAATTCCTCTGAATACATTTCCTGTCCAAAGAGCGTAAGGTTTATCAAGAGGGACTATTTCAGCAGGAAGCCCCATATCTTCATCCCAATCTGTAGGAATACCCGCTACATTAACAAGAACTTTCGTCATTTGCTGGATGTAAAGTTCCTCCTGGGCTTCATAGTAAGGAGCAGGAATAAGGCAAAAAGCATAATCCCCCATCCCCTTAAGCTTGTATTGAAGCTCGTAGGCTTTTCCACTATTAGTAAGACTCGTCCACACGATTGGTTTAATATTCTTTAAAAGATCTGTCTTTTGGCCTTTATGGACTACATATAGCACCTCTGGCTGACCCATATCCATAGTATGTCCAGCTTCAAAAGGGTGGGTAAAAACAAGTTTCATATCTATGGTTTCCCCTTTTTCAAGGGCACTTTCTGGCGTATAGAACATTTGGAAATGGGCCGAAGCGGGGAAGGCAAAAAGACAAACCATGAGCCCCGTTAAAATAGCTTCCGTTGTTTTTTTTATCATAATTCCTATTCTCTCCTTAATAATATTAATAATCTTTATTATCATCTATGGTCGATTATGACCGACATTTTTAAATTATTTACGTTAAAATGTTACTTATGACATCTTGAAGGCTTCTTCGCTTTCTATGAGGAAAGGGGCCCTTCCCCTTTCCTCGAAATTGTCATTAATCTTTTATATCTTCGCCTTTTATTTGAACTACATGTCCTGGACCTGCATCGAATACCACTATAAAAGGAACGCCAGGTTTTTCGAAATTAAACTCGCTTAGTTCGTCCATTTTCCCTTCCACAAGTATGTTGCCACCTTCATCTTTTACTGTCATAGACACACCCGAAGCAGAGGATCCGTCAGAAAAGCCTCCTTCGCAGGTAACAGTTCCATCGTCGTTCAGGTAGCAATAACACATAGGAGTATGAGCAAAAGCTACGCTGACAACTACACAAGAGAACAAAACCGCAAACAAACCAGCAAATATATTCCGCCTCATATGTGATTCACCTCCTTCCCATTCAAAGAGTCTCCTTCAAAAAAATCTTCCTCTTCATGAAAAAACGGCCCTTTTACTTTTCCCAAGAGAAAAGCTACTAGTAAAGCGATCCCATAAAAAGCACCCATGGCCTGTTTCCCCGACATCCCTAACAAAGAGCCGCCAGTATAGATAATAGTTGCCAAAACAATACCCAGAGCTATGGGATATCCCAAAGCTATAAAAGCCCAACGCCAACCACCAGCTTCCATTTTGACCATAAGAAGGGCTGCAATACATGGAGGATACATTGCCATAAAAACCATCAATGCCAAGGCGTGAAGAGGGGAAAAACCCTGCTCCTGTTCTTTCATTCTTTGCTCTAAGGTCTGCCCCTCTTCTCGAGGTTGATACAACACTCCGAGGGTCGCCACACTACTCTCTTTGGCAGCTAGGGAGCTCAAAAGAGCCACGTTAACCTTCCAATTAAAACCTGCAAAATGGGTTACAGGCTCTAAAGCTTTCCCTGCCATTCCCAAAAAGCTCCCATGAAGTCGTTCGTCTCTCATTTCCATAAAAAGCATGGCCCTATCTCTCTTCATCTGTTTAAAAGCCTTACTTAACGTTCGCCCATCCTTGCCCTTGGCATTTAACAAGGGATAAATAGTGGGATACCGCTCCGAAAAACGCTTCTCAAACCTGTCTCTTCTCTCATCAGAGGCACTAACTAACGCTCTTTTTTCATTCTTATAGCGCTCTTCTATAGAGAGATAATGCGCTAAAGCTGCGTCAGAGCTAAGTTGCTCATAGAAAGACGTCCTCTGGATTTCATTTAAAAAAGTGTTCTTTATATCTTCTGATCTCTTCGTATAGTCATCCATCCTCGTTTCGCTAATAGAGGGATAATTCGTAAGAAAATAGACTGCAATAGCAACAAACATAATAATAGTGAGAACTTTCTTTACAAAGAGCCATGTCCTTTCTACAGATCTCACCACAACTCCCCGAATAGTGGGAATATGGTATGGTGGCATCTCCAAAACAAATGGAGAACTTGGCCTATTTTTAAGTAACGTTAGAGTTAAAATTTTTGCCACGGAAAGAGCTATGATAATCGTAATGGTCGAGATAAAGAACATGGCCGTAGCTTTTTCTTTTGCAAAATAAATACTTATGAGTAACGTATAAAGAGGAACTTTTGCCAAACAGTTCATAAGGGGCACTATAAGGATTGTGGCTAATCTCGCTTTCTCATCTGCGATAACACGAGTTGCCATTACACCTGGGACAGCACATCCACCAACAAAAACTCCACCCAGAATAAGAGGTAACGTAGATTGGCCATGAAGCCCAAAACGCCTGAAAAGCTTGTCTAAAATAAAAGCCATTCTTGGCATATACCCTACGTCTTCAAGAACTGCGATTAAAGCAAAAAGAATTAAAAATATAGGAATATAAATAAGAACTGAATTAATGCTTGTAACAACACTCAAAACAAGAGAACGCAACAATGGTTCATGAAGGAAGCTCCCTATAGGTAAATATGATTCCACCGTATTTCTGAATTTTTCCAGAAGAGGGATCATGTAGTTAGTAAGTTCGTACCCTCTTACTATAGATAGCTCGTATAAGAAATAAATAACACCCGCAAGAATAAGAGGCCCCCAGATTCTATGGCAAACAAGGGCATCGATTTTATCTGTTAAAGTTATAGAGATCTCTTTTACCTTTACAATGCAGCTTTTCTCTATTTTCTCCGCTTCTACGTGACGCCTAAAGGCAATAAAGCCGCGAGGCGAATCATCGTGGGCTTTTTCAAATTCAATAGCAGCATTTTTAACAAAAGAAAGTATCTCTTTTGCACCAGAACATTCTTTTGTTACGATATGATTAGCTATTTCATCTTCTTCAAAAAGCTTGATCGCTACCCAACGGGAAGGAAGTTTCTTTCCTCCCATAGACTTCTCTATCATTAAGGAAACATTAGAAATATATGGTTCAAGAACCCCATAATCCACCTTAAAGAGCTCTTTCTTCCCATTGCTGTTATGTAAGCTCTCGAAAAGTCCATTCTTTAAATCGTTCTTTCCCTTCCCTTTATTACCTACTGTAGAAACGACTGGAAGCCCAAGAGCATGAGACAGAGCCTTAGCATCTATGCGTAGGCCTCTCTTTTCTGCTACATCTAGCATATTGAGGACTATAAAAAGAGGAGCCCCTATTTCCAATAACTGGAACGTCAAATAAAGATGACGTTTCAAGTTTGATGCATCCACCACATCTACCACAAGAGACGGCTTTTGTTCTAAAATAAAGTCTCTTGCGATCCTTTCTTCCTCTGAATATGATGAAAGGCTGTACGTTCCAGGCAAGTCTGTAAGATTTATTTTTTCATCTTTCCACATAAAGGTACTTGTTTTAATTGAAACTGTTGCTCCGGGATAATTAGCCACAAACTGGCGGCCACCCGTAAGCATATTAAAAATAGTTGACTTTCCACAATTAGGCTGGCCTGTTAAAGCTATACGATGGATTCCAGATCTCATAGCTTCTCGACCTCTACAAAACTAGCTTCTTCATGGCGGATGCTCACATGGTGTCCCTCTAACTGAACATCCACTGGGTCCACAAAGGGAGCATTTCGAATCACATGAACTTCAACTCCAGGGAAAAATCCTAGATCCATGAGCCGCTGCCCTACAACACCTCGAGCCCTGTTCTTTTTAATGACACACTTCTCTCCCGGCTTCATTGCATCAAGCGTAATCATGACACCAGTCCTTCTTAAAAGTTTTATTTATCAAACAAAGAAAATTATACGACTGGATGTTTGATGTGTCAAACTAAAGGAGGGGCATAAAAAAAGCCGCGGCAATAATTCGCCATGGCTTTTAATTGCATCAACATTTGCAAAATATAAGGTTACTTGGTTCTAACCTCTATGTAAAGCTGCATGAACTATTTCAAGCATAGATTCTACAGAAAGGGAGGCCCCGCCAATAAGGGCTCCATCTATATCTGGCTGCTCAAGTAGACCCGCGACATTCGAAGCCTTTACGCTTCCCCCATAAAGAATCGGTATAGAATTCCACGTTTTATCTTTACCCTCGTCTCGAATCACTTTAGAGATAACACTCCGGGCAAAACAACATGCTTCTTGAGCATTTTCGGGACTTGCTGTACGGCCTGTCCCTATAGCCCATACTGGCTCATAAGCCCATATGATATTTCGTATATTCTCCTTATCCAATCCTTTTATTGCCGCATTAATCTGATTTTCAAGGACCTGAAAAGTTAAGTCTGACTCTCGCTCTGAAAGAGTCTCTCCGATACAAAGGACTGGCCGAAGTCTCCTCTGTAAAGAGGCTTTGAGTTTTTTATTAATTAATTCGTTGGATTCATTAAAAATATGACGACGTTCACTATGCCCTAAAAGAACCCGCGTACAGCCAAGTTCTTGAACCATAGGGAAAGAAATCTCTCCTGTAAAGGCTCCTTTTTCCTCATAATGCCCATTCTGAGCTCCGATAAACAATCCTGTTTTTCCCATGTACCCTAAAATACGGGCACCCATAAAAAGAGATGTAAAGGGTGGAAAGATACAAATTTCCAAGAAATTACGACTTAAAAAGTCGCAAATTACTACATCTTCACAAACATGTTCACACAGGTCTTTAAAGAAGGTCTCGGTTTCTTTAATGCCATTATGCATCTTCCAGTTTCCATAAAGAAATATTTTTTTCACAGAAGGCCCCTCCTCTCAAAAAGAGACGGGGAGCAGTCGCTTCCCGTCTCCTGTGTTTCTATAGCAATAAAAAATTTTCCTAATCTATTTTTTAAGTAAGGGTTCAATACCAGGAAGAATTTTCCCTTCACAAAATTCTAGGCTTGCTCCTCCTCCAGTAGAAACATGAGAAACTTTATCACCAAAACCAAGTTTCTTTACTGCAGAAGCCGTATCTCCTCCTCCTACGACCGTAAGACCTCCTTTTTTGGTGCACTCCTCCACTGCCTGAGCTACTTTACGGGTTCCTTCTGCAAAAATAGGATTTTCAAAGACACCCATAGGGCCATTCCAAAGTATCGTTTTGGCCCCTCTAATAACGTCTGCAAAAATATCTGCTGTCTTAGCCCCAATATCCAAGCCCATCGTACCATTAGGAATAGCATCAGCAGAAACTTCACGTCTAGGTTCGGAACTTTCTAGAGAAGTTGCCACAGCTACGTCAATAGGCAAAAGGATTTCTACCCCAAGCTTTTGAGCCTTATCAAGCATCTGGCAAGCAAAATCTGCTTTTTCTTCTTCGTAAAGAGAGTTGCCTATAGCATTCCCCTTCACTCTTAAAAATGTAAAAGCCATGCCGCCGCCAATAAGAATAGTTGACGTCTTCTCAAGAAGATGATCGATAACTCCTATTTTGTCTGAAACTTTAGCTCCTCCAAGAACCAAGACAAAAGGAGATTCTGGACTCTCATTGACGGCACTTAACATCTCTATTTCCTTCGTCAATAACTTTCCGGAAAAAGAAGGCAGGAACTCCATGACTCCCCGTGTAGAGCTATGAGCTCTGTGAGCTGCACTGAAAGCATCCATCACAAAGACCTGAAAAGGCTTTGCCATTCTTTCAGAAAACTCCTGTTCGTTTTCTTCCTCTTGAGGATAAAAACGAACATTTTCGAGCAACAATACTGCTTCTTTTGGGGCTTTTTGCAAAGCTTCCTCTACTTTCGGTCCTACCGAGTCTTCTACAAAGAGCACTGGGCACCCTAATGCTTTTTCCACTTCTGGGACTATATGCCGCAAAGAAAGAGAATCGACTATTTTCCCTTTCGGACGCCCTAAATGGGAGATAAGAGAGACCTGCGCTCCCCACTTTCGTAACAAATTGATAGTCTCTACATGAGCTTGAATACGCGTCTGATCTGTAATGACTCCATCCTTTAAAGGAACATTGAAGTCTACGCGAACCAATACTCGGCGATTTTCCACCGCCTTTCTGGAGAATTCTCGTAACTTCATTTTTATAGACCTTTCTTAATAATATAGTTCACTAGATCTATGCAACGGCAGGTATAACCCCACTCGTTATCGTACCATGCCAAAATCTTTACCATGTTCCCTATGGCCATCGTGTGAAGAGCAGCAAAGATAGAAGAATGCTCGTCACCTATAAAATCTGAGGAGACAAGATCTTCCTCTTCATATACGACGTAATGTTTCATGTCGCTTTGTGCTCGTTTTCTCACTGCCTCGTTAAGTTCCTCTGCTGTAACTTCTTTTCTTAGCTCTGCCACTAAATCCACCACTGAAACATCTGGCGTTGGAACACGTAAAGCAATACCATTCATTTTCCCTTTCAGTTCTGGGATAACAAGGCCAATAGCTTTAGCAGCTCCTGTGGATGTGGGAACCATAGAAAGAGCTGCGGCACGCCCTCGATGAAGTTTTTTATGAGAAGAATCCATGAGTTTCTGGTCGTTTGTGTAGGAATGGGTTGTCGTCATTAGTCCACGTTCAATGCCAAAGGCTTCGTTGATAATTCTCACTATTGGAGCCAAACAGTTCGTAGTGCAAGATGCGTTGGAAATAACATGGTCAGCAGATGGATTATAGAGATCTTCATTTACACCCATAACAAAAGTAGGGATTCCGCCGCCGCTTCCTGGAGCTGTAATAACCACTTTCTTAGCTCCAGCCTTCAAATGGCTCTGTGCGTCTTCCAGTGTTTTGTACACGCCAGAAGATTCTATAACGATATCAACTCCCAGATCTTTCCAGTTAAAATCCTCAGGGTTTTTAATGGCAAGAACTTTTATTTTTTGACCGTTGACTACAAGATTGTCGCCATCCACAGATACATCCCCAGGAAATCTTCTATGAATGGAATCATATTTAAACATATATGCGCGCTGCTCAGGAGTTGTACGACTGTTAGTAGCTACTATTTCAAAAAGCCCTTCTTTGTCATATTGATACATAGCTCGGAGAGCAAGTCGCCCAATTCGTCCAAATCCGTTAATTGCAACTCTAATTTTCCCCATAATCCTGCACCCTTTCTATGTCATACTTTGTTTGGAACTCTAATCTCTACAACTATTATATACCGTTAACTTTCAAAGATTCACTGA
Source organism: Aminobacterium sp. UBA4908 (assembly GCF_002398115.1). Classification (NCBI taxonomy): domain Bacteria; kingdom Thermotogati; phylum Synergistota; class Synergistia; order Synergistales; family Aminobacteriaceae; genus Aminobacterium; species Aminobacterium sp. UBA4908. Next base: position 74,683 of record NZ_DHCG01000003.1, on the reverse strand, counting down.
AGCTGTTCAGCCATTTCTCGTAACTTTTGCCATCGATATTTTACAGTACTTTTGCTCACTGGTTTCGATAGCATCTGCCCCAGCTCCGTTAATGTGGCACTCGGATACCTCATGCGAACCTCTATGAGTTCCTGCAAAGATTCCGGAAGAGCATGTAATCCTTTTTCGTTCTGAAAAACCTTAGCAATTTCCAGTTGCCATTCTGCAGCTTCCAAAGTCTTGCGAATATTAGACGCGTCACAGTTGACTAGGCGATTAGCTCGATCTCGCATAGAACGAACAATAGCCTTCTCTTCAAGTTTCAACGCTGTATCAAAAAGCTTAAAATACGTTAACAAAGTTACAATCTTTTGCTGATCACGAAGGAGTATTTCATATCGACCATCTACAATACGTTTACCTACTTGAAAGTGGCCGCTTCGAAACATCGTCAAAACCATTTCTGTTAATTTATAAAATTTGAAACGAAAAGCGAGATAATACCCGCTTTTAGGTAGATATAAAGAACCGCAGTTCCCCCATACGCCTCTTAGCCAAGCCCAGTCTCCTTTTTTTTTCGATTCTTCCCCCCAAACTAACACTTCTCGAAGAATGTTTCCTGGCATTTGCAATGTCACATTTCCTCTAAAATTCGCAGGGACATTGAGCATAATAGGAAGCTCTAACGTCTCTCCCCAACGAGAATCCTTCCAAAGACGATGCAAACGTCGGAAAACCCAGAGCCGTCTTCCTGATAATTTGCCATATTTATGTGAAGGTAACTCAGGAAACGAGGACATAAGCCCCCACAGAATCCCAGCAATCTCAGAATCCGCATCGCTGCGAGTTGATAATGGAGAAAAAACCCATTCATCCCACATAAGCTCGCTTACAGTCTTCATCGTCATTTACACTTCTTTCAAATCCCTGCATATTCTCATTAAGGTTTCAGAAAGAGCCTGTCCATTATGGCGAATCACAGACTTCTCATAAACTTTCACATAATTACCTCGTATAATTTGACATCCCTTTGTTAAAAGCTTTCTCTCTTGCTCCGTATCTAAATATAAAGGCAAAGCCCCTTGATTTCTGTAAGCTTCCAGGCACGCTAGTGGTATATCCTCCTCATTGACAATAACAAAATCAGGGGCAACACCTGCCACTCGCTCTATCCACTCCACATGCTGAAGAATGTCCATTCCATCAGTTTCACCAGGTTGAGTCATAAGATTAGCTACGTATACGCGAGGCCCTTGAGAATATCTTATTTTTTCAGCAACTTTGGGAAGAAGTAAGTTGGGCAATACGCTGGTAAAAAGGCTCCCCGGACCAAGCACAATAAGGTCTCCTTCCTCTATAGCACAAATAACCTCAGGTAAGGGTTTTGCATCGGATGGCTCTAACCAAATACGACTCATCTGCTGGGCAGCAGTCGTGATTTCAAGTTCTCCTTTAAGAACTTCGCCAGAATCTGTCTCTGCCATAAGGGCCACTGCTTCTGTAGTAACAGGCAAGACTTTTCCCCGAATAGCAAGGAGATGATTGATCTCCTCCACTGCCAAACGGAAATCACCGCTTAATTCTGTAACCGCAAGCAATATAAGATTGCCCAAACTATGCCCTGATAAATCTCCACGATCGAATCGGAAGTCTAGAATATTTCGGAGAGCGTTATCGTTCTCTGCAAGAGCAACGATACAATTTCGAACATCACCAGGAGGGAGCACTCCCCATTCTTGGCGCAAACGGCCAGAGCTTCCTCCTTCGTCTGTTACAGTTACGACGGCTGTAATGTTTCTAGTAAAGGACTTCAATCCCTTTAGAAGAGTAGAAAGTCCTGTTCCTCCGCCAACAGCTACTATATGAGGTCCCATAGAGAGACGATATTCAACAGCCTTAGCCATAACATCGCGATCTTCCTTGAAAAGAAAGCGCAGAAAAGGCCAACGTCGACTTTTAAAGGAAATAACCATTATCGTCAAAAAGGCTGTCGCCAATCCTAGTACGTACGCTACACGCCAATCCATTACAGTAACACCTGATCTCGTTCAATATCTCTGTGCCTAATAGTACAAGACACGTTTCTCTCCTTAAAGTGAGCAGAAAGCCACTCTACGACAGCGACAGAACGATGTTGTCCTCCCGTACAACCAACAGCTATGTGGAATGGTGATTTCCCTGAAGTTAAATAAACCGGTATAAGGAAATCAAAGAAAGAATAACAATGTTCGAGAAACTTTTTCGTATCATCAAAAGACGCGATATACTGTTGAACTTCCTCATTTCGTCCAGTAAGTTGGCGAAGATGTGGAACATAATGCGGGTTAGGAAGGAACCGAACATCTAACAAAAAGTCGCTATCCTGAGGAATTCCATACTTAAAACCAAAAGATGACAGCACTACGGAAAAAGCGGCTATTGTACGAATAAATTCTGTTGTAAGTCGCTCTTTTAACTCTTTAAGAGTCATGTTAGATGTGTCAATTACTACATCAGCGTAAGCTCGTACAGGGGAAAGGAGCTCTCTTTCGCGCTGTATACCTTCCAATACTGGGATATGATCCCCTAAGGGATGTCTCCGTCTCGTTGTCTCAAAACGTCGGATAAGGCTTTCATCTGACGCATCAAGAAAGAGAACTTGCACCTGGTAATGAGACTCTTTTAACATATCCACTACGGAGAAAAGATCATTCAAAAGCCGTTCCCCTCGAATATCCACTACTGTAGCAAGTCCTTCCTGTACAGCTGCTCTATGATTTACGAGAAGCCCCAGCAGTTGAGGCAAAAGAGCTGGAGGAATATTGTCTACAGCAAATAGCCCCTGATCTTCCAAAATATTTAAGGCTGTAGATTTACCCGCCCCCGACATTCCAGTAATAATAAGACATCTATGAACACCGGTAACATTAGCAGCGATCGTCATCCCCTCCTAGTTAGAATGTCCACATTCCTTTTCCCAACCGCGAAGGATCTCGACACCATGTCGGAGAACAGCTGCAACAGCTTCGAGACATTGCTCTGCCCCTCTTGGGCTTCCAGGTACAGCAATAATAAGACTGCGATTTCGTGTTACAGCCAAGCCTCGGGATAGAATGGAGCGTTGGGTGTAATAAACAGTCCTACTTCGCATAAATTCCCCTATTCCAGGCACCATTTTATGAGCTATCCCCATCAAGGCCTCAGGAGTCACATCCCTTTCAGAGATACCTGTACCTCCCGTAACCAAAATAAGATGGATGTCTTTTATATCTACCCAATCAAGGAGTTGTTGCTCTATCTTTTCCCTGTCATCTGGCAAAATCACCTTTTCTTCCACTATAGCTCCTATAGATTTTACCGATTCGGCTAAAGTTGGGCCTGTCATATCTTCTCTAAGTCCTGAACTAGCTTTATCACTTACGGTTAACACGCCAACGCGGATGGGATTCCATGTCTCCATAGATTGAGATACGGATACGAATCCTCCTCGTTGCACCGATAATTGCCATATTCCCTCAGAATACATATCCTCTACTCTCAATAAGATTTCGCTTTCCGAAAAGGCTAGAAAAACTCCTGGAGAAAGTTCCTGAAATCCTGTCGTTCGCAGTACAAAAGCCCGTTCTGTTACCCCTTGTACAGCTACTCCTGGTTCTGCAAGAAAAAGGTCTGATTCACTTCCATTCACTGAAGAAGCACCATCAGCTCGAATACTTATATAGCAAATTGCATATTCTCGACTATCTTCTGTATTGTAAATTCCAATGAGTCTCATAAAATTTCCCCCTCTGAAACTCGATACTCCCCACTTTTTCCACCAACTTTGTGAAGAAGCCTAACATTTTGAATAACCATCCCTTTGTCAATACCTTTACACATATCATAAACAGTTAAGGCCGCTATCATTACTCCTGTCAAGGCTTCCATTTCTACGCCTGTAACTTCTCGTGTTGAGACTTTGCAGTTTATCGCGACTGCACTTTCTTTATATAATAATTCGCAAGAAACGTTAACACTTTCAATACGAATATTATGACATAGAGGAACGAGTTCAGACGTTTTTTTTACTGCCATAATTCCAGCTACTTCCGCAACTTTAAATACATCCCCCTTGCCCGTCCCTCCTCCTGCCAAAACATCTCTGATTGTATCAGGCAACAGAACACGGCCTTCAGCAATTGCCTCGCGAGAAGTAGCTTCTTTATGGCTTACGTCTACCATTCGTGGCCGGCCCTTTTTATCAAGGTGAGAAAAGTAATCCATTAGCGCCCTTACCCCCCTATTTGTGACATGTGTTCATGCCCTGATTGCACATCTAACCATTGTTTGGGCTTTTTTGACACTGCCAGCATAAAGCTTTCTACCACCATCTTTTCATCTCTCAAACGCAAAGCTTGACGTATATCTATGCCATCTTGACAGAAAAGGCACGAAAGGATTTTCCCCACAGCTGTAACACGCAGTCTGTTACACGTAGCACAAAAATGATGAGAAACAGCGGCGATAATGCCAAGTCGTTGGCCTGTCCCTTTGTGGGTAAAATATACGGCTGGCCCTGAGCAAGGCGAAACGACACCTTTTTCTTTTTCCCAAAACGCTGCATCTGGCAAAGATGCCATAATATGGTCAGCCGATATAAAACAATCTTTACTCCACACCCCACTATCCAGAGGCATAAATTCAATAAGACGTAATAATACTCCTTCGTTCCGCGCAAAAGTTAACAACGAAGGTATTTCTTCATCATTAAACCCTTTTATAAGAACCGTATTAATCTTTATCTCTGTCTCTGTTTGTCCCTTTACAGAATGTATCCCCGCTAAAACATCTTCAAGATTACCCGTACTTGTTATATATCGGAACTTCTCAGGGCTCAGAGTATCAAGGCTTACATTAATACTTTTTAGCTTTAATGGCAAAATTTGAGGGGCGGCGGAGGTAAGCAGTGATCCATTTGTTGTTAGAGAAAGTTCCATAGACGAGAATTGATGCCTCACTTGAGCAAGGAAAGGCAGAAACCCCCTCCGTACTAAAGGTTCGCCCCCTGTAAAGCGTAGTTTTTTTGCTCCCATTTTTTCTAGCACATAACATAAAAAGAGAATATCTTCGTAGCTAAGAATAAGATCATGTTCAATCCAGGGAACCCCTTTTTCAGGCATACAGTAACGACACCGGAAATTACACCTGTCTGTTATAGATATGCGAATATAGTTTAATATCCGCCCCATAGGGTCCCTCAGAATTCTTTCCATCTATATCCTCCCAGCTGACCCACTTGAGATCTCCAGTCTGGAGTATGTATCGCTTCTTGAAGGGCTTTGAAGCATGGATGAGCCTCATATTCTTCAGGGTAAACAAGCTCATACGGCTCTTCTGCCAGTGGAATGAAGTCCAAATCCAACGCATCTGCAGCAGCCTTTATGCCAAGAGCAGCATCTGCAACTCCGGCAGCTATACGATTTGCCGCATCAAAGTGAGTAATAGACTGTATAGAGTAGCCATTAATGTCTTGAGGAAAAATTTTTTTCTGTTTCAACAGAACATCTAGAAGGACTCTCGTGCCCGCCCCTGGCTGGCGATTTACAAAACGAACTTTCTTTATCGCTAAATCCTCTATAGAGTAAATATCAAGCGGATTGCCTTTAGCTATAAGAATCCCTTGCTCTCGATAAAAAAGAAGTTGTCGCACCCACTTTTTCCCTTGAGAAAGACGTTCAATATAGCTATCGTTATACTGCCCTGTTTCGGGATCGAGAAGATGGCAGGCTGCTAAATGACATTCTTCTCTTGCAAGAGCTGCTAGCCCCCCAAGGCTTCCTACAAAACGAAAAACAAGTTCTCCTCCTCTTTGCCGTACATAAGATCCTATCCGTTCAAAAGCAGGGTCGTTAGATCCCTGAAACAAAAGACGCTTTCCCCATTTCACTTCTCGAGTAAGCCAAACTGTTATTTCACTGCCTACGGGACATTCGGCAGCAGAACGAGATAATAAAGCAAAACCATCCGCTTCAGACATGGCCCACATCGTACTGGATCCAGAAGAAAGAGGGAAAACTTTTTTCTTCCCTTTAAGCTCTATAGCTTTCAATCGAAGCCACTCATTTCGCCCCGGAGTGGACGAAACTGGGAGAAGAAGCTCCATACGTTCCTCTTTCAATGCACATAGAGCTTTTTTTAATACCTGAGACTCATCAAAATCTCCTGTTTCAAGAAGGGAAAGGAGCGGATAAACCAAGGACCACAAAGTCACAGCTGCAGACATGGGGAACCCAGGTAGATTAACAACAGGAATATCATGAACTAAAGCTGCTGAAGCAGGACGTCCCGGTTTCATGAGAAGCCAATGGAAAAGGATTTTCCCCTCTTCAGACAAAATATGGACTGTATGATCTTTTTCTCCCTTTGCTGATCCAGCGCCAATAAGTACAAGATCATACTCTTTCACTCCTCGAAGGAGACTGTCGCGTATCACTTTTTCGTCATCGGGAAGTGGAGGCAACACGTCTAATGGGAATCCCCATTGCGAAAAATACCCTCGAAGCAACGTGGAATTACTTTCCACTACACGGCCAGGGGAAGGACCTTCATTAAACCAAGTCTTAGCACTTATAATTTCATCTCCAGTAGGTATAAATAGCGTTTTAGGGCGTCTTTTCACGCAAACTTTCGCATGCCCTGCAGCCAGAAAAAGAGCTGTCCCAGCTGGCGATATGACATCTCCATCCCTAGCCACTATTTGCCCCTTTGTTACATCCTCTCCTACAGGGCGAATGTTATCTCCGGCAGATAACACTCGATAAACAGCAAGCTTCCCGTTTTCAAGTTTAGAGGAGTCCTCTACCATAAGGACAGCGTCGTATAGAAACGAAACAGGCATGCCTGTATTTACCCATTGATACTCTTTTACATCAAGATAAACAGGCGTGGCTAAAGAAGCTCCTGAAGTTCTTTGAGAGGAGAGCGCAAATCCGTCGACTGCAGAAGCACTAAAGTGAGGAACATTACGATTGGAATAGACATCTTGTGCCAAAAGATAACCAACAGCCTCTTCTATCGGCAACAAAGACGTTTCTTTTAGAGAACCACACGTAGCTCTTAATACGTGCCACGCCTCTTCTAAAGAAACATGTTCTTTCCAGTTCTTCACCATGGCATGAAATCCACCCTTTCGCCTTGTCGAACTGTTTCGGTATTTTCGTCAAGTCTTATGAGGCCGTCAGCCTCTTTGAGAATTCCTATATAACCTGACTTTGCAGGCAAAGGAAGTACTCCCCCTTTATAGATTTTTGCCGGGTAAAATTCCTCTATCCCTGTTCTACCTACTAGATCCGTGTGTACTGCTACGGGGAAGAAACTCTGAGAGTTTGTTGATGTATACCCTAAAAGTCTTCCCAACAAAGGCAAAAGTACCATTCTAGCTGCGACCATACAAGCTAACGGATGTCCCGGGAGGCCTAAAACGAGTTTTTTACGATCTGATATTCCCGCGATAAGAACAGGTTTCCCGGGTGACATTCTCAATCCTCGGACAATAAGTCCTGGTTGAGGGAGTGTTTGAAAAAGCTCTGAGCAGTAATCTCGCACACTTACTGATGAGCCGCCACTAACAAGAACCACATCAAAGTCCTCAAAGGCTTCGTAAAGGGCTGAGCGCAGTGAATCTTTTTGATCCGAAACTATCCCTAGCCGTTGCGCCATATATCCCTTTGATAAAAGGAGCGTCTCTAAAGCCCAGCTATTAACATCACGTATACAACCAAGAGGCAATGGATCAATAGCGCTATCTACAATTTCGTCGCCTGTGCTAATAATGCCTATTTTCAGTACGGCGCAAGGAACAGTTGTAATTCCCATAGTAGCCAAAATACCGATAGTTCTACAAGAGATCTGGCTACCAAGAGGGAGTATCTTTTCCTTTTCCTTTACTTCCTCTCCTTGAAAGATAACATTCTCTCCCTTTTGAACAGCTTTTCGAACTTCTATCCAGGGGCCACTCTCCATGGTATCTTCAAGCATTATCACTCCATCGGAACCGCGGGGTAAAATCCCCCCTGTATGAATTGCTATTGCCTCTCCATCAAGGAGGGGCTTTTCTGGGAAAGTCCCCATAGGGATCTCCCCTCTAAAGCTTAAATATACAGGAGACGTAGGAGAAGCTCCTGTTACATCGGCACTTCGGAGAGCATAGCCGTCTCTTAAGCTTCTCGTATAAGGGGGATAGGGCATAGGTGCCTCTATCCCCTCTCCTAAAATACAAAGGCGCGCCTGCTCCAAAGGGCGCATTTCAGAAGGAACTTCCCAGGGGAAATGCAGCGCTTCTGAAGCTATAGATATTCCGCTATGACGATCTGTAAGATCCGTTACAAATCCCGACATAGCGTTGCCAACTAACGAAGACGAACGATGAGAACCGGATAGCCCGCTTGTTTTAGACGAGAAGCCTGGGTTTCCGCTTCATCTCTATTATTATTACCAGTAACCGTCACACGATAATATGTAGCATTTTTTACCACAGCTTTCGATACAAAAGCCGTATACCCCTGCTTCGTAACTTTTTGTTTTACCCCTTCCGCTGCCTCAGCATTTTTAAAAGAACCAATCTGGACACCCCATTGGCCTTCTTGAGCTAAAACTGGCTTAATATCTTTTGTCCTGGGAACAGCGACAGACTGAGAAAACCCAGAAACAGGAGCTGCTACCCCTGTAGAAGGAGCTGTTTGAGTTGGGGCCTCCTGCGAAACGACGGGACCCGCCGTAGTTATTTTACCGCTGCTCCCTTGCTGAGAAGGTTCTGGTAATGGCTGAGCGGAAATAGCTGTGTTTGAAGATTCAGCCACTGGAGAAGGAGTAGAAGACGTAGGCGTAGTGTTCGTGGTCTCCTGAGCTATTACCGGTTTATGTGCCTCTCTGACAGGGCCAGAGAGAAAAAAGAACTTAATTCCCACAATTAAAAGACCTACAGCTATGAGACCGATAATAGGTAGCATCAAATCGCCAAAAGGTAACATCGGTTTCTTATCTCTTTGTCTTCGATTCTCACGAGCTGACATAGAAAGACCTCCTATCCTAGCTTTTTCATGAAGTTAAAAAGGGCAGGAATCAATCATAAGGGATCCCCGCCCGTTACGTTTCAACTCAAAACATGTTCTCTAGACATTCGAGCATCTTTTATAATTATTTTGATGAACGTTGGGACCTCCGAACAATCGACGGAATATCGTAAGGAGTTTTAGGGACACCACTCATGGTAAAAAGATCTTCTTCTGGTGCAGAAACCACCTCAGCTTCTTCCAAAACAACATTGGCTGAACGGCTGCTCGTTCTCACACTTTTAGAAGGTGCTCCTTTTCTCTCTTTTTCCTCAGAGAAACCAGTAGCTATAACGGTGATTCTCATCTTGTCTTCCATAGAATCATCGATAGTATGTCCCCAAATTACTGTGGCATCCTCATCAGCTTTGCCTTTAATAACCTCCGCTGCCTGTTGAATTTCGTGAATACCAATATCACTGCCGCCAGTAATGTTGAAAAGAATACCTTTAGCTCCATCCATAGGAGTTGCCATTAGAGGGCTATTAATAGCAGCTTTTGCTGCCATCTCCGCCCGACTATCCCCATGTCCTTCTCCTATACCCATAATCGCTGAACCTGCATTTTTCATAACAGTTCTCACATCAGCGAAATCAACGTTAATAAGACTCGGGCGAAGGATAAGATCTGTAACCCCCTGTACCGCTTGACGCAAAACTTCATCTGCAAGCTGAAAAGCCTCTGTTAAACCTGTTTTTTTATCGGCAATTTCCAACAAACGGTCATTTTCCACCACAAGAAGCGCATCGACCTTTTCTTTCAAGGTTACAATCCCTTGAGCCGCCTGATTTTTCCTTCGTTTCCCTTCAAAGGAAAAGGGATTTGTAACCACAGCAACTACGAGAGCGCCGGACTCCTTCGCAACCTCTGCTATAACAGGAGTTGCTCCTGTCCCTGTCCCCCCGCCCATTCCGGCAGTGAGAAAAACCATATCGGCTCCAGTAACGAGCTGCCGAATCTCCTCGATAGACTCCTTTGCAGAGTTCGCCCCTACTTCGGGATCTGCCCCCGCGCCTAAGCCGCGAGTCAGCTCTTTTCCTAAAATAATCCGTGCTTTTGTTTCAGAAAGCCCTAAAGAAGCCATATCAGTATTAGCAGCAATAAATTCCACTCCATTTATGCCACTTCGTATGATATGGTTTAAAGCATTCCCGCCACCACCGCCAACACCTATGACTTTAATGTTTTCCCGATGAGGCCTCGTCGCATCGTCTATCTGAAAAACATGCTCCATACCTCTTCCACCCCACAATACATCAGAAAAGTTCTTTCATCGATTTCTTCACCATCTCGAGGAAATGGCGAAAGCCTTCTCCGTTCACGCTTTTCGGATTCTTATGATGTCCTCCTCTTTTTGCCGCTATAAAAGCGGGTACGCCTCCTGATCGAAGAACCTCGATTGGTGCTTCGATATACCGATAGGGGTTACGTTCTTTATTCATAATATATCTAATAATTCCAGAAGCCGTGGTATACTCACAATCATTACGCCCAGGAGGCATTTGAAAACTATCAAGAGGTTTCCCAACACGCACTGGTAAATTTAAAGTTTCTGAAATAAAAGGTTCAACACCTTCTGATCTCGCTACCCCGCCAGAAAGGACTATACCCGCTGGGAACATATGAATATTCATGTCAGCAATGCTTTTGCCCACATAATCGACAAGTAACTCTTCTAGGCGGCAGGAAATCACATCCACCACATCTTCTGCATTTAAAGTTTTCGTTCGGCCTCGCGCTTCAACTTCCAAAGCCTCTTTATTTTCCTCTGGGAAAAGAGAAACTTGTTGTTTAATCTCTTCTGCTTTGCTAATAGGAATCTTCAGCACATAAGCAAGATCATTGGTAATATGGTCTCCACCAATAGGAATTACAGATAAACGAACAGGACGACCATCAGCAAACATCGCAACTCCCGTTGTTCCTCCACCTATACATATGGAAACCGCTCCTGTCCTCATCTCTTCGTCAGTTAAAGATCCAAGAGCACTGGCAAGAGATTTAATGACAAGGCCATTGACAGTAATACCGGCGCTTTCTACACAGTTAATAATGTTTTGTATAACTGATGTAGGAGCGATCACAGACTGTAATTCAATCTCAAGACGTATGCCCGTCATGCCTAAAGGATCATCGATACCACTGTTGCCGTCAAGAGAGTACTTTACAGGAATTGTATGGAGAGTAACTCGATTCGAAGGGACAGCCAGCTCACTTTGAGCGGCTTCTATAACCCGTTCTATATCCTGGATGCCTACTTGTCGAGGGACGCGCCCAAGGGAAACCATACCCCGAGATGTTACGCTAGCTGCATCAATACCGCTGAAAGCAACTGTCGCTTCTCCTATTTCAAATCCTACCATTTTCTCGGCGTCTTGAACTGCCATTCGTACAGATTGAATAGCCTGCTCCAGATTGACAATCAGTCCTTTGCGAATTCCCTGAGAGGGTGCTAGTCCTATGCCGATAATTTGGGCATCCTGGAAACGGGAATCCCTTTCCGCTACGACAACTGCTATTTTACTCGTACCTAGATCCAGCCCCACTATTATTTCTGGCTCTCTGTACACTTCATTCCCGCTCCCTTCGTACTATCTACTTCATATTGCTGCTTTTACAACGATTTTCTCTTCATAGGTCGCATCTATTTCTATGTGATTATATTCTGCTGGAGAATCCTTCAATATTTGAGGCAACGCTTGAGCTATGCTAAACCAACGTTCAACTCTCTCGTCTAAGAGTACGGTAAAATATTTCTCTTTCCATTTTACTTGAATTATAAAACTATAACTACCTGCCCTTCTTCCTAGAACAACCTTAGAAACGGTACCTCCCCAATTAATTTTTTCGATTTCTTGAACCCATTTTCTCAAAGACTCTAGAGGGAGGACACTTCGATAGACAACTTTATTGGTTTCTCCAAATCCCTCTGCTGGAGTAGGGAACGTTTCTTTCAAATACCAAACAGGAACGTCTGGTTTCTGCTCTCCGCATACAAACTTACTGACAGGGCTTTGCCCATCCCAAATTCTACCATCTGGAGCTACATACCACGTAATGTTCCCCCACACCAGAACCAGCCAAACATGGAGTGGTTCTGCCTGCACTTTAATACTTTGAAAGGGATAAACTGCCATAGAAAAAGTTACTGGTATTTCAGATTCTATTTCTTCCGTTAATGTATCTTTCTGCTTCAATGCTACTGGCCAATATCTCAGGCTAGAAGAGTTCAGGTGAGACCAAAATATTTTTTCAGAATATAGATCAGGCATATGGACCTCTATGCTTTGAGGCGAGAGGAGAAAGAAGATAGATTCTATGCTATACAGTATCCCGCATATACATGAAAAGAACAGCAGCCATCGTTTCAATCTCAACTACCTCTATGCGTTACCCCAACTCAAATATCCTCACTTCGAGTTCCAACATATATCCCGTCCGCTCCATCACTATTTTACGGCACTTTTCTATTAGGGCCAATATATCTGCTGCCGTGGCCTGCCCCGCATTTAGTATGAAGTTGGCATGGGCCTCTGAGACTATAGCATCCCCTACTCTAAGCCCTTTGCACCCTGAAATATCGAGTAATCGGCCTGCACTCTCGCCTTCCGGGTTCTTGAAAATGCACCCGGCACTTTTATAATGGTACGGTTGCGAAGAGCGTTTTATCCAATGTTCATTCATTTTAGCTTCCACTAACTCAATACTCTCCGCACGTAGTTCTATTCCACAAGATGAAACGAACACGTCTTTATCTCTAAGCTCTGAAGTTCGGTATCCCCATTCCAAATCCTCTTTCTTCCATCGACAAACGTGCCCTTCCCCGTCAACAGTCTCAACCCATAAAATAGCCTGAGAAACAGTCTCTCCCTTTACTCCTGCATTTCCTACTACAGCGCCTCCTACTGTCCCAGGAATACCTATGGCAAATTCCAACCCACTAAAACCGTAACGATGACTCCAAGCTACGAGATGTGAAAGAGGAAGACCTGCCCCTACTTCTATGTAAGCCTTATCACTTTGACGTTCTACTGAAAAAGAAGACATATATCGAGTGCAAAGCACTACTCCATGCAACGTTTTATCGGAAATAATAACATTGCTTCCTCCTCCTAATATATAAAGAGGGAAAGCCTCTTGGGCCTTTATATGGTACAGATAAGCTAAATCCTCAGCCGTAGCCGGCCACAAACAAATATCCGCCTTTCCACCAACTCCCAAAGTTGTCAAAGGACCAAGAGAAATATCTAATTTAATAGGACCAATAAAATGTTTTTCCAAAATGGCACTGAGATAACTACTTCCCATCCATTACACCACTTGCTTCTTCTCAATTTCTTCCAGAAGCATCTCCCCTACAGCGGGAACATCTCCCGCACCAACAGTCACAATCACATCTCCTGGCAAAGACGTGTCCTTAAGGAGAGACACCGCATCGAACATATCGGAACAAAGTCGGTAATTTTTGAACCCTCGACGATCAAGCTCTGTACAAATCAAAGCAGAATTAACTCCCTCTATGGGTTCCTCATCGGCTGGATATACTGGCAAAAGAAATAAGCGCCCGGCTGAAGAAAGCACTTCAGCAAAATCTCGATACATAGCCGCAGTACGAGTGTAACGATGGGGTTGAAAAATAATGTTCAACCTTCTGCCAGGGAACATTTGCCCTAACGTATTCAGAGTAGCAGCGACCTCTCGAGGATGATGTCCATAATCGTCATATATATCCACGCCATTAATAGCTCCTATATATTGCATACGGCGTTTAGCTCCGCGGAAAGATCTTAAGGTTTTTTTAATAATAGTGAATGGCACTTCAAGATGATCTGCTACAACACAAGCAGCGAGAGCATTCATAACATTATGATCTCCTGAAACAGAAAGCTCTATCTGATCCACATATTCCCCTTTTTTAGAGACAGAGAAAGACACCCCTCCCCCAGGCACATGCTCCACATCATAGGCCCCCCAGTCCCATGCATTGCCCCAACCGTAGGTTATAATGTCTTTCCTGTCGTTTTTCCCCTGATTTCGTTCCATAACTTTCATTAAACCCACATCTTCAGCACAGAGAACTATAACTCCGTCTTCTTTGGGATTAACAAGAAAACGATTAAAAGCATCTATAACACTATCGAACGTCGGGTAATGATTAACATGATCCCAGTCCGCATTGGTAAGCACAGCTATATTAGGATGGAAGCCTTCAAAAGAACCGTCGCTCTCATCAAGCTCGGCCACCATATACGGCCCTTTTCCCAACTTTGCATTGACACCTATATCACAAAGTTCTCCCCCAATAGCCAAGGTAGGACTCAATCCAGATTGCTCCAGAATTAAAGCTATCATAGACGAAGTAGTGGTTTTACCATGAGTTCCAGCTATGCCAATACCAAACCGCGCATCAAATATCCAGCTCAGCACTTCTCCCCTTTTCGCTATTCGAATCCCCCGACGCCAAGCCTCACAAAGCTCTTCATTGTCATCAGGGATGGCACTACTATAGATCAACAAATCCGGTTTCAGCTCATCAAGATGCTCTTTCCCATGTTGGAGCATGAAACTGATATCATCTCGTACTACTTTATCCACATAGGAGGTCCAGTTAACATCGCATCCACTCACATCATAACCAAGGTCTTTCAGCAAGAGAGCGAGTCCACTCATACCAGCTCCGCCTATCCCCATTAAATGTATTCTCTCAACACCGTCAAGATTTCTTATTTTCAAGTCCAATTACAGACTCTCCCTTCGCACCAACGAGATCAAGGTTTTCCAGATCAATTCGCAACTCTGGTTCTGCCATGGAACCAGGGCCCCCCCTTTTGCGCTCTCGTCTCTTTCTTGTGATAAACATTGGACAAGATTCTGTTTCAAGACCTGCGCAGGAGAAGACTCATCCCATACATAGTTTCCTGTTAGCTTCTTGAAGAGCCGTGCGTTAGATAACTGATGCCCATCAGCAGCTCCTCCCCAAGGAACAATAAGAGAAGGGATTGCACAAGCTAATAATTCCGCTAGGGTAGATGCCCCTGCTCTCGCAATAACTATATCAACAACCGAATAGATTATAGACATATCCCACTGTCTTTCAACGGCTATCATGGTATTTGAATTGGGACAAATCCCTTTGCCTCCAACAACAAGAAAAGATACGTGACGAAACTCTGGTTCTGCGCTCAATTCACATATAACTTTAAAAAGAGGCGAACTCGTGAGCGAACCGCTAAGAACCCCAATGATAGGGCCCTCGGGGATATCAATCCCCACATCTAGTTTACTCCAAGCTTCTCTACGGTCAACCTTCTGAAAGTTTCTAATTGGAATACCTGCATAATAAAAACTATCCGCTTGAAAAGGTTCGCATTCCTGCCAGCCAGAAAAAATAGGAAGATGAAGTTTATGGGCAATTCGAGTAACCTTTCCAGCAATAGTATTTTGTTCATGAACCGCCACTGGAACTCGGCAAAGAAGAGCTGCTATCAATGGTGCAAAGGAAACATATCCCCCGAAAAGGAGGCAAAAATCTGGTCGCATTTTTTTCATTAAAGCCATAGACTTCCCTATCGCCTTACATATCCCCAAGGAGCGACGGGATATCGTTTTTATTTTCTTTATACCAAAAGGAGATCCTTCTATCGGAAGAACTATTGGCTCTACCCCAGATTGTCTATACATCTCTAATTCAAGAGGTCTTGAACCACATGCATACATAACGTGTATATCTTCCGCTTTTTCCCTTTGAAGCCATTGCCCTAATGCTAACGCAGGAAAAATATGTCCACCAGTTCCTCCTGCCACTAAAAGTACTTTTTTCATGATGGCGTACCCACAATTTCTTTAGTAATTCTTACAATAAGACCAACGCGTATCCACATCATAAGGAGTGAACTTCCCCCATAACTCATAAAAGGCAAAGGCATTCCTGTTAG
Source organism: Aminobacterium sp. UBA4908 (assembly GCF_002398115.1). NCBI lineage: Bacteria > Thermotogati > Synergistota > Synergistia > Synergistales > Aminobacteriaceae > Aminobacterium > Aminobacterium sp. UBA4908. The sequence continues at coordinate 58,701 of NZ_DHCG01000003.1, read as the reverse complement.
AGGAAGCAATTTAGTAACTCCTCCTACATTGATAAAAAAAGGCAATAGAACAGAAATAACAAGTCCCCACAGCAGAGTCCTTAGAAAAGGAGAGGGAGCTTGCTTGTATACTTTAAAACAGCGCCATGCCCACATAGTAAAAAGAATAACGACAAGACCGGTGCCAATAAAGCCAAATTCTTCCCCTATAGCCGCAAAAATATAATCTGTGTGGGCTGCTGGAAGATAGTTCATTTTCTGGAGCCCCTTCCCTATTCCTACCCCTAAAAGGCCCCCATTAGCAAAAGCTACAAGCCCCTGTATAACCTGGAAACCGCTATCCAATGGCTCTTTCCAAGGATCTAAAAAAGCAACATATCTCCTTAAACGGTAACTTTCTCTGATAATAAATGGGAATAACAAGGCTAGTCCTGCAGAACCTATTACAAGAGGATAGCCCCATCCGCGGTTTTCTACATGAATCCCCATACAGATAATCGAAAGCAGAAGCATTCCGCCTATGTCCGGTTGAAGCAAAAGAGGAGTGATGGAAATAAATATTACCGCTAAAGTGATGCCCAAAAACATCTTCAAGGGTGCCTCTTCCGATCTCGACAGACATTTAGAAAGATGAATTACAACTGCAAAAATAAGAAGTTCTATAGGTTGAAATTGAAGAGTGCCAATGTCTATCCACCGCCGAGCTCCACCAGCTTCAATGCCTATGCCAGGGATTAGCGTACAGAAAGAAAGCAAAAAAGCGGCCATCCACAGGTAGGCACTTAAACGCTCCCAAAAGGCAATAGGGAATAAATATATCAGAAACATAGCGGTAAGTCCCAAAAAGCTCCACTGCACCTGGCGAAAACCCACTACAAAAGGAGAACCCCATACCTCCATGGAGTGGGGCGAAGTTAAAGAAACAATCATAACAAGACCAAAGCAATTAAGGACTAGCGGGATAATCCAGAGAAAGGGATCTACCCGTTGAATTTTTTCATAAGTGCCATTCAGGCCTCTAGTCTGATCCATTAAGACTTCGCTCACCGCTTACCTCCATATTGTTTTACGAGGTGCTGGAAATGTTCACCCCTTTTCTCATAACTCGAATACATGTCCCAACTGGTACAAGCTGGAGAAAGAAGTACTGTCTCTCCTGGCAAAGCTGCTTTCATAGCCATGCGAACAGCCTCTTCCATATCAGCAACTTCAATACAATTTGAGAAGCCAATATTTTCAAGGGCCTGGAGAATCTTCGTTTTCTCTTCTCCCAGAATAATGGCTACTCTCGCTTCTTTTTTTACGACTTCAGCTAAAGGACCGTAATCCTCGCCCTTCCCCTTGCCGCCAAGAATTACCACCTTTTTCCCCTCTATTGAAGAAAGAGCTGTGGAGCTAGCAGCTACATTGGTTCCTTTAGAATCATCAATATAGCGAACCCCGCCTATATCAGCTACAAAGGTACAGCGATGGGATAGAGGGTTAAAATCCGCTACAAAGTGAGACGCTGCAGAGCATTTCATTCCACCTAAAGCAAGAGCAGCCATTGTCATAGCCACATTTTCCAAATTATGGCGACCAATGAGGGATGTATCTTCATAACGAAAAAGCAACTCGTCTACCCCATCAGTACAAAAAAAGGCTCCTTTATCTTCCATTCGAATAAAGGCATGAGTCTTTTGTAACTTCTCTTGTTGCCCTTCCCAAAAAAGAGAAGCTACATGGGATCTTTTATGAGCTTCAAGAGCCCTAACATCGCGATTTTGTACTATCGCCCACTGACCAGGTTCCTGCAAATGAATAAGACGAGCCTTTGCTTCTATATATTTTTCGTAGGAACCATGCCAATCGATATGGTCAGGAGCCAGGTTTGTAACAATAGCTATATGGCTATGTAAATTATGAGCCCAAGCAAGCTGAAAACTACTCAGTTCAATAACAATATAATCCCAATTTTCCTCAGCACAACACGAAAGTGCTTTGCCTATGTTTCCAGCTGCTACTGCCTTGTACCCGCACTTCTCCAATACGAATCCTGTCAAAGCAGTTGTAGTACTCTTCCCATTACTCCCTGTGACCCCAATAATTTTCCCTTGAAGATGGGGCACTACAAAATCTAGTTCCCCCATAACAGGAACGCCGGCACCTAAAGCCTTCTGAATAATAGGAACAGATGGAGATATTCCTGAGCTTACAACTAATACATTCGTGTCAAGTGCTCTTTCGCTATGCCCTCCTGTTTCCCAATCTATCCCATTTTCATGGAAGGCCTTTTCAACATGGTCAGGGAGTGATTCTTTATGTTCCGTCACAAAAACTTGCGCACCGAGACGACGGGCTAGGAAAGCTAGACCTTGCCCACTTGTTCCGGCCCCAAGAATCGTTACTTTTTCTCCTTCGTATGATTGGATCGTACCCATAGTGTGTGCCTTCTTTCTCGCTATCATAAGGTAATTCATGCCCACCAAGACATCAAAAAGAAGATACAGACAATCGCCCCTAAACCATGAAGAATCAAAAATCTGGTTACAATCTGATCTTCACTCCACCCTGTAAGTTCAAAATGATGATGAAGAGGGCTCATTTTAAAAACTTTTCTCTTGAATTTATGAATAGCTATCAATTGTATAGAAACAGTCAGGATCTCAACACCAAAAATAAAGCCAAGAGGAATCACTGCCATTAAGAAGCCACTTAACGCACAGAGAGAGATAAGAACCCCTGCCAAAAAATGAGAACCGACATCCCCCATAAATACAGCCGCAGGATGAGAATTATACCAAAGAAAAGCCAGACACATTGCAAGGGTAACAATTCCTCCGCTCCGTACATACGTAGCAGCAGGAAGCCAGACAAGGAATGCCACAAGAGAGAGAATGACCGATCCCGCAGCTAAACCATCAAGCCCATCGGTCACATTAACGGCATTCAACATCCCGATAGCTATGAAGGCAAGAAGGGGAACACCAAGCCATAGAGATAATTCCATATTAGGCCATAAATAAATCCCTTTATACCATCCGACCCAAAAGGCCCACGGTAAGGCAAGAAGTATCTGGGCTACGAGTTTACCTAAGCTGGGGAGACCTTCGCTTGAGTGTTTTTTGTATTTAATCCAATCATCGATAAAACCGATAAGAGCAGCTCCCCAAGGGAGTATCCAGAAAACAAAAGACTCATGCCATGTTCCTGCATTGGATAATGGGAAAAGAAATAAGCACAAAAAAGATACCGCTAAAAACATGAGACCTCCCATAGAAGGAGTTTTGCTCTTCGTTAAAATATGGCTTTGAGGCCCATAATTTTTTTGCACCTGAGACATATCCATTTCGCATGATTTTCGAATCCATAACTTCTCTATTAATAAAGAGAGAAAAAATATAAAAAAGAAGAGGAAGAGTCTATTCATTCTTGTTCCCTCCCACTAGAGACGAGACCACAAGATCCAAACGATGGATATGAGATCCCTTCACGAGGAGAAGATCCCCTTTATGGAGTCTCGATAAAAGTCCTGCTCCTAAGGCTTTCAAATCAGCAATACATGCGACTCTTTTCCGTTCTTCATCAGATAGTTTCAGATACGGGTCTTTCCATTCCTCTCCTATGAGGAATAACACGTCTAAAGCAAGAGCTTTCTTGAGAACCTCCTCATGCAGCCGCGTGTCATCCTCTCCTAATTCCTTCATACTCCCTAGAACAGCTATTTTTCGCCCTGTCGCAGGAAGATCTAAAAGAGTAGTAAGGGAAGCATCCATAGAGGAAGGATTAGCATTGTATGAGTCGTCAATAAGTATAGCTTCGTTTTTCAATACCATAACGACACCCCGGCCAGGCAGAGCACTCATAGTCTCTAAACCATGAATAGCCTCTTCTAGAGAGAAATGCAACTCTGAACATAAGGCCAGAGCAAAGGCAATAGATAACGAAGCATGTGTTCCCCATAACCCCGTGTAAATCTCGTGAGCCCCTCCATCTGGAGTTGAAAGAACAGTTTTCAGACGAGGCAAGCCATCTATTATATGAAAATCAGCTTCTTTTATCCGATAGAGACCGTGGATATACCCCACCCCAACTTTTTCATACTCTCCAGGATGTTGAAGAATCTCTTGAGTTAACAATCTGTTATCTTCGTTAAAGAAAATAGTCTTTATATCTGACGATTGGAGGATTTCAAGTTTAGCAGCTATAACTCCCTCCAAAGATTTCAACCCTTCGAGGTGAGCAGAGCTTACCTCCGTTATGATAGCTCTTGTGGGGGGGAAGTACTGAACCATCTCTGCAATTTCTCCAGGTTTATTGGTTCCCATCTCCAAAATTAAGACTTCAGTTCCTGACGACATTCCTAAAATAGTGAGAGAACATCCTATGAGCGTATTAAAACTCCGTTCTGCTCCATACGCAAAAGGGAACCTCTCTAAACATTTTTTAATAATTTCCCTCGTCGTTGTTTTCCCGACACTCCCTGTAATAGCAACAACTTCTTGCGGAGCAACTGCCTTGAGATAGGCAGAAGCCATACGAGCCATGTCGGTCACGGAATCATTTACTTCTATATAGGCCCTACCATCAAAAGATATTCCTTTCGGCACGCGCCCCTTTTCAGCAATAATAAGGGTCGCCCCACGATGTAAAGCATCAATTATATAGTCATGCCCATCTTGGTTAGCTCCTCGAACAGCAACAAAGGCTGAACCAGGATAAACCTCTCGGCTATCAACACAAAAAAAGTCAGGAATTACTATGTCACTACCTGACCAAGTAGCACCTATAGAACCAGCTAAATCTGATATCTTCCATAGTTGCCATTTCATTTTATTGCCACCTCAATCCCTGCTTCATGCCCCATTCTTTAATGGTTTCTGAATCATTATATGGAATTCGTTTATCCTGAAGTAAAATATAATGTTCCGGCCCTTTCCCGCTTATTACCACCATATCTCCGGGATGAGCCATAGAGAGGGCTGTTCCGACAGCTTCTTGGCGATTCAAAATACGATAGTGCTCCAACAATGACGACGTAAAACCTTTTTCTATTTCTTCTGCTATCTGAGCAGGGTCTTCGCTACGTGGGTTATCCATAGTTACTACTACTACATCTGCATTTTCAGATGCCACTTGTCCCAAAAGAGGACGATTCCCGTGATAGCGCTCTCCCCCATGTCCAAAAACAGAGATAAGTCGACCTTTGCAGATTTCCCTCATCGCTGACAAAACGTTCTGAAGAGCATCTGGAGTATGTGCGTAATCTACTACGGCACAAACACCATTTTCAAAAAAATATTTCTCGACTCTGCCAGGAACCTGGGGCATAGTTTCCAAGCCTCTTTTTATAGTGGGCATATTTATTCCTACCCCATAAGCAAGAGCAATAACACCGAGAGCATTATAGACATTAAAACGCCCTGTAACAGGAATATCTAATTCTAAGGATTCCCCCGCCGGCAAGCGGACGTCCATCTGAAGACCTGAAAGTCCCATTCCCAGCCACGTAGGATAGACATCATGACCAGCACAAGAACATAATCCGTAAGACAAGCAACGATCCTTATATTCATATAAAAGCCTTTTCCCGTACTCATCATCGCCATTAATGGCTCCGCACCAATCATGACTGACGTATTTTTCAAAAATGCTTTTTTTAGCCATGAAGTAATGTTCCATATCTCCATGATAATCTAGATGCTCTGGAGTTAAATTAGTAAAAATCATGCCGCTAAAAAAACAACCGTTAAGTCGCCCTTGGACTGCTCCATGAGAAGATACTTCCATTGTGGCACTTTTACACTCATTCCTTACCATACGGGCAAGATATCGTTGAACATCACAACTTTCCGGAGTTGTACGGCTCGCTTCTTCCTCCACATCTCCATCAGAATAAACAATAGTACCCATAAGACCGCTTTTCTCACCTGAAGCTTGTAAAACACTTCGCATCATATAAGAAGAAGTACTTTTTCCATTTGTTCCGGTTACACCGTACATGGCTAAATGCTCAGACGGACAATCATATACAGTAGCTGCCGCATACCCCATGGCCCATCGAACATCTTTTACAATAATTTGAGGGACATTTATCTCTAAAGGGCGCTTGCATAACAAAGCAATGGCGCCTCGCTGGACTGCGTCTGCAGCGAAAAGATGGCCATCATGCCTTTCTCCTTGTATACAACAAAAAAGGGAGCCTGGATTACATTCTCTGCTATTGCTAAAAATACTCGTGATAGGCAAGCTCTCCTTTGAGGGGAAAACAATTTGTTCTATTTCTCCGTTCCCCTCTAATATCTTTATTATATTCTGCAGGTCAGACATTCCTCTCACTGCCTCTCTCTTGCCAATTTAAAAAATGTTTAATTGCGCCATATCTTCTACGACAGATCTAAAAACTGGCCCGGCTACACTTCCACCATAATACTGCCCTTTAGAGGGTTCGCCTACAACTATAAGCATAGCGTACTTAGGGGATTCATAAGGCCAAAAACCTATAAAAGATGCCACCCATCTTTTTTTAGCGTAAACACCTTTTTCCGCAACTTGGGCAGTTCCAGTTTTACCTGCTACAGTAGTTACCGGCGTATCCGCTAACCTGCCTGTTCCGCGCACTACTACATCCCTCATAACTTTTCGCAGCCATGTCGCAATGGAAGGGGTGACAACTGTACGTATAACTTCCTTTTTCCCTTCGTAAACTTTTTTCCCGTGGCTATCTATAACATCTGCCACTATATAGGGACGTAATAATTCTCCACCATTGATTATGGCATTCATAGCGGTTAAAAGCTGAAGAGGAGAAACTCCAATACCTTGCCCTATGGCGATATTAGCTGGGACAACGCCCCTCCACTGGTCTGGTGATGGCAACAACCCTGCCTCCACCCCGTTGAGTTCTATTCCAGGCACTACCCCCAAACCCCAATCTTTTAAACTGTTATACATATCAAAGGGGCGGATCCGAAGTCCTATTTGTGCCATCCCAACATTTGAAGATTTTACCACGATATCTCCTAAAGATAAGGACCCCCAATTACTATTACCTGACTCCGAAATAGATCCATCTGCAACTTTAATTCTGTGAGGTGTAGAGAGGACTTCCGAAGCATACGTTACTTTACGTTCCAATGCTATGGACACTATTACTGGCTTAAAGGTAGAGCCTGGTTCGTATACTCTGCTTACAGCATTATTAAAAACTTTATTTTTATTGAGCAAATCCATTCTATTATTAGGGTCAAAAGAAGGGGCACTAGCTAATCCCAATAGTTCCCCTGTAGAAGGATTCATACAGATAGCAGCTCCCCATCGAGCTTGATTTTTATCTATTGCCTCTTGGAGACGCTGTTCCAAAATATATTGGATACGCATATCCACTGTTAAGCGAATTCTGCCTTTATGTTCTATTTTTTCAAGGTCAGATAACGTTGTAGATACATCTATCGCACGCCCTGTAGCTTCTTTTATAAAAAAACGGATGCCTGGGGGAGAATATAATATCTGATCCCAAACTAGCTCTATTCCTGCAAGTCCGCGATCATCAATATCACAATATCCAATAGCATGTGCTAAAAGAGAGTTTTGTGGATAAAGACGTTTTTTTTCTTGTAGCCGATAGAGTCCGGGTAAATTTAGTGCCATGATGGCGTCAGCTTTTTCTTTACTTATTTTTCGAGCAATCCAATGAAAACGGCCAGCAAGTGGCTTTGATATTTTATCTACAACCTCAGAAGGAAGTAATCCTGACAACGATTTACCGTTAGAAGGGTTCCAAAAAGCTGGATCGACAAAAAAACTATATGCTGGCACGGACATAGCTAAAGGATTTTCATGAACATCGACAATAGATCCACGAGTGGTGCTAACAGGGACCTCACTCCAATATTGCCGCTGAGATTGCCGAATAACACGATCATCCGGCATACAATGCACAAAAAATAATCTGCTTAAAACTACAATAAAAGAGATAAATACCCACGGCCAAGGCCCTAACCAGAAATTTCGTTTCATTTTAGTTTCAATCTGCTCCAAAGTATAAAGTCAATTTATCCTAATCTTTTGCTGTGGCTGGAGAAGAGAAGAGTGAAAACAATAAGTTCCATCCATGACTCGAAGCTATAGAAGCGACCTCCATTTCTTCCTTTAAAGCGGGTATTCTCGCTACATGAACTACTCCGGTCTTTACATTAGCAACCATGCCTAGTTTCTTTTGGGAGTAGCCGTAAATAGCCTCTGGAGAAGTTAAAGAAGAAAGCACACGATGCATCTCTGTTTCCTGCATCTCATAACTTTCTATTTGCAAATTAATAGCATGAAGACGAGCCTCAAGTCGGTTAGAGTACAACCTTAATATGCCCAAACCAATAAAAGACACAACCATAGCTAAAATGAAAAAGATAAAATACGGGCTGACTTTTCGTGCCGATTCACAGGGATACTCACATGTTTGGGAATCATACACGGTGTGCACACCTCCCTTAAGAATCCTCTTCCATATCTACTTCTCTCATAAATGCCCGAAACTTAGCGCTTCTAGCCTTATAATTTTCTTCTATTTCCTTTTCTGTAGGAATGAGAGGATGGCGGGTTAAAATAATGCCTTTACCTTCGTTTTTCCAGTCTCTCATGGCGTACTTAACAATGCGGTCTTCTAAAGAATGGTAACTAACAACAATAATAACTCCTTTATCTGCTGCTTTTTCGATAGCAGCCTGCAACCCTTCTTCCAATTCAACAAGTTCATTATTTACAAAAATACGGAGGGCCTGAAATACTTTCCGAGCTGGATGTCCTCCCATTTTCCTTTGAACAGGTGCCGGGAGAGAGGCTCTAATGGCCTCTACAAGTTGCGCAGTAGTTGAGATTTGACCGTTTTCTTTTCTATATTTGACAATACCAGATGCTATCCGTCTCGAATATCGCTCCTCTCCGTATTTCCAAAAAATATCTGCCAAATCTTTTTCTGAAAAAGTATTTACTACGTCAGAAGCACGGAGCCCCTCAACTTCTTTAGAACTTTCCATGCGCATATCTAAAGGGCCATCTTGTTGGAAAGAAAAGCCTCGTTCCGGAAGGCTTAATTGCAGATTAGAAACTCCTAAATCAAAAACAACTCCATCAGGAGTTACTTTTTCTTTCTCTAACACAGAAACAAGTCTACTGAAGGGAGCAAGATAATAGTGAACTCTGTCTCCAAACGCAGCTAAACGGTCACGAGCCATAGAAAGAGCTTGCTCATCTCTATCCACACCAATAAGCAAAACATCCGGAAATTGTGTAAGGATACTTTCTGCATATCCTCCCAACCCCAATGTCGCGTCGACTATCACACGTGGGACCGGTATCTGCTTGAGATGCTCTACTACCTCATTAATCATAACTGGAATATGCTCTACCATTAGAATCCATCTATCCCTTCTGCTATCTCTGGCAGCTCATCAAGAACAGTTTTGCTATACTGTTCCCAAATACCTTTATCCCAAAGCTCTATATGATCGCTTATCCCCACAAAAAAAGCATCAGTCAGAAGTTCTGCATGATCCCTTAAAATCTGGGGGATAAGGATACGTCCGGCACTATCAATAGCCAATTCATGAGCACTAGCAAGCATAATTCGCATAAGCCCTCTGGTTTTGCTCTTTGAAAAAGGCAAACTTTGGAGTTTTTCCAAGACCTTTTGCCATTCCTCCATGGGATAGAGAGAAACACATCGATCTATACCTATAGTGGCAACAACACACTCCCCGAGCTCCTGCCTGAACTTGGCAGGAATAACCGTTCTTCCTTTAGCGTCGACTCGGTGTTCGTAAGTTCCCACTAACATGGGGAAACCTCCCACTTTATGACATTTTCTACCACTTTCTCCCACACTAGCACCTACACATAAAAACAAATAAGCCTGGAGGACTAAAAAATAAATAAAACAATAGTCCTCCAGGCTTATTTTTCATCAAACTATAATAAAGGAGCATTTTATAAGCCGGGTTCTGTGTAAGAGATGACCATTTATCTGGGAAATACCTTGCGGTACTCCTCAAGCGACCGTACCCAGGGGTCAGCGGGCCGCCTCTTTCCCCTCTATTCGGCCTTGCTCCGAGCGGGGTTTGCCTGGCATATCGGTTACCCGACACCCGGTGGGCTCTTACCCCACCTTTTCACCCTTACTTTCTACTGCGAGAAAGCGGTTTCTTTCTGTGGCACTTTCCTTTGGTTCGCACCAACTGGACGTTATCCAGCACTCTGCCCTATGGAGCCCGGACTTTCCTCTACACCCAAAGGTGCAGCGGCCATCTAAAATACTCCTTATATATTATTTTAACATTTTTTATTCTTTGAGAAAGAGCAAAATCCTATAAATATGGTATATATGTTTCATAAACTATGCGTAATAATCGGATTAGAACTTAATTGAGGTGAGAAAATGGACGAGCTAGAAAAAAACTATGATTCTCCTGCATACAACAACTTTAAGAAGAAGATACGAATTTTGACTGGGCTTGATCTAAATTCTTATAAAAATCAAATCCACCGTCGCGTACACATGTTAATGCAAAGATGGAACATAACCGATTATGATGCATATTTTGATTTAGTAAAAAAAGAAGAAAAAAAACTTCGAGAATTTCTCGATTATCTTACGATTAATGTATCGGAATTCTTTAGGAACCCCCCTCGATGGGATGATCTTCAAAACAAGGTTCTACCTGAATTAATTAAAACTCGGGGATCCAAAAGACTAAAGTTGTGGAGTGCTGGCAGCGCTACAGGAGAAGAACCCTATTCTCTTGCGATGTTGTCTATGGAAACAAAACTTCATTGCCCCCCTTATGTACTCGCCAGCGATATAGATGAAGGAGCAATTAAAATTGCACAGAAAGGAGAATATCACATACGGCAGCTAGCCAACCTTTCTCAAGAGTACGTTGATAAATACTTTTCAAAGATAAATGAGGAAATCTTCTCCATACAGGAAGGAGTCAAGAAACGAGTCAACTTTGAACAACTCAATTTAATAGACAACCCATTTGGACAAGATTTTGACCTCATCCTCTGTCGAAATGTCGTTATCTACTTTTCCACAGAGACTAAGAAAAATCTTTATTTAAAATTTTACAAAGCCCTCCGTCCTGGCGGTTTTCTTCTTGTGGGATCTACCGAACAGATTTTTGAACATAAGGCGCTAGGTTTTGAATCTGCCGGGCCATTTCTGTATAAAAAAACCCTTCCTTGATATCCTCTCTCTGTAGAAACCCCTATGCTCTCGTGGGAAATACCGGAGCAGAGCAAAAACATGACCTTTATTATATTCCTCTGATTTTTATAAAAAGACAAGGCCGGGAAAATTTAATTTCCCGGCCTTCTTGTTTTAATGTGAACGCACTATATCTTTAATTTTCATCAACCGGCTGAGAGTTGACCGCTCCTGTTCATCTAGCTTCATCGTAATATACCGAATAGTTTCGTTAAAGTTAGGTATCATTACGTGTTCCAAAGCGTTGACTCGACGTCTCGTTTTTTCAATTTCAGAAGCCATAAGCCGAATAGCCTTTTCTTTTGCTGCCAAAGCAATGAGCTTAGGAATTAACTTGGAGAATCGCTCTAAAGCGACGTCCAAACTCCCTTGAGACGTTGCAAGCCCATAGCTTAAAGCCTCTCCCTGCTGCTCTACAGTATATTCAGGTACAACAACGCTCATGACATTGCGTTCTTGTACTTTCAAATTACATCGTGTCCCTGAAATCATAAGAGCCTGCTCCAGCATTGCAGGTAACGTCTGAGCCCGGGCAAGAAGGAAACTATGGTAACAATCTCCCAATTCTACCTCAAGCTCCTCTCGCAATGCCTTCCCTTCGCGAGCACGTTCAAGAAAGGCCTTAATCAAGGCATCTTGCTTATCTTTAAGAAGCTTATGTCCACGTTTAGCTACAACGAGTCGTTTTTTTAGACGAGAAAGCTCCATCCGGTTGGGGTTGACGTTCAACCGTGGCATACTTCGTCACCCCCTACTTTACAACGGGAACTGCTTCTTCGTTTTTCCCCTCTTCTTGCAGCCTCGGTTTGAGATATTTCTCTATATATGCGTCACGAACACGTTTGAGCTCTTTCACTGGAATCATCGTCAAAAGATTCCAACCTAATTCGAGTGTTTCATCAACTTTGCGGTTCTCATACTCGCCTTGACGGACATATTTGTCTTCAAACTCATCTGCAAAACAGGCAAAGGCCTTATCTTCTTCAGTAAGGGCACCTTCTCCAAGAATAACTGCAAGCTCCTTAGCTTCTTTACCGCGAGCATAAGCAGCAAAAAGCTGGTTCATAAGGTCTGCATGATCTTCTCTGGTTTTCCCCTTACCGATACCTTTATCCTTAAGACGAGACAAAGAAGGCATAACGTCTACAGGCGGATAGATGCCCTTACGATGAAGGCCTCGACTCAAGATAATCTGCCCTTCTGTAATATATCCTGTCAAGTCAGGAATAGGGTGAGTCTTATCGTCTTCTGGCATAGTCAGAATAGGAATCTGAGTAATGGATCCCTTTTTCCCCTTCAGACGACCAGCTCTTTCATACATGGTGGCAAGGTCTGTATAGAGATAACCAGGATAACCTCGCCGTCCCGGAACCTCCTTACGGGCAGCAGAAATCTCTCGCAGTGCTTCGCAGTAGTTGGTTAAGTCTGTCAAAATAACCACTACATGCATATCCTGTTCAAATGCTAGGTACTCCGCAGCTGTCAATGCAAGTCGAGGTGTAGTAATCCGTTCAATAGCTGGGTCATCAGCTAAGTTAACGAACATTACAGTCCTCTGTATAGCGCCAGTTCTTCTGAAGTCTTCCATAAAGAACGAAGCTTCTTCAAAAGTGATACCCATGGCAGCAAAAACAACTGCAAAATCCTCATGCCCGCTAATAACGGTGGCCTGACGAGCTATCTGGGCAGCCATTCTGTTGTGAGGAAGACCACTTCCAGAGAATATAGGCAACTTTTGTCCACGAACCATTGGGTTCATGCCATCAATAGTAGAAATACCGGTCTGGATAAACTCAGAAGGATAGTCTCGAGAATAAGGATTCATCGGCATCCCATTGATATCCAGCTTTTTGTCAGGAAGGATAGGAGCTCCTCCATCAATAGGTTCTCCCCGTCCATTAAAAATACGCCCTAACAAATCCCGGCTAACTGGAAGCATCAAAACCTTCCCAAGGAATCGGAGTTTTGTATTCTGTATGTCGATTCCATCGGTTCCCTCAAAGACCTGGACAAGGGCCCTATCTGATGTTATCTCAAGAACACGTCCTCGCCGCAATTCTCCACTGGCAAGCTCAATCTCCACTAGTTCGTCATAACGAACATCCTTGGTTTTTTCCACAACCAGAAGTGGGCCAGATAACTCGGTGATGGTACTATACTCTTTAGGCAGCATCACTATCGCCCCCCACTGGTATTAATGCATTTATCTCTTTCTTCATTTGGTCTTCTAGCGCATCAAGCTGTTCAATCTCTTTTTCATCTACATAACGCATTCTAGCGATTTGCTCTCGTACAGGAAGATTGAATACCTTATTCATATCTGCGCCACGTTTCAACCCATCCATAGAGAGGTGATGGAATATTAAAATATTCTTCAACATTTTAAATTGCTTTCTCATAGAAGCATATGTGTCAATCTCATGGAAAGCATTTTGGTGCAAGAAATCTTCTCGAAGCGATTTAGCAGTCTCCAAGACCATTCGCTCCTCTTTGGAAAGAGCGTCTATTCCCACGAGACGAACAATCTCCCGCAGTTGGTCCTCTTCTTCAAGAAGAGACATTCCCTCTACGCGAAGAGAACTCCATTCATCGTCAAACTGAGAATCCCAGTATTTGTCCATAGTATCGGTGTATAGGGAGTAGCTCAACAACCAGTTAATCGCCGGGAAATGGCGCTGATAGGCCAAGCTAGCATCAAGTCCCCAAAATACTTTAGTCACACGGAGAGTGTTTTGGCTTACTGGTTCAGAAAGGTCTCCACCAGGAGGGGAAACTGCTCCTATAGCTGTTACAGATCCTTCTCTACCATCAGAACCAAGGCAAATAGCCCGTCCCGCTCTTTCATAGAAACTGGCTAACCGCGTTCCTAGGTACGCAGGGTACCCTTCTTCTCCTGGCATTTCTTCAAGTCGTCCTGACATTTCTCGAAGAGCCTCAGCCCAACGGCTTGTAGAATCTGCCATAAGAGCCACAGAGTATCCCATGTCTCTGTAGTACTCTGCAATTGCAATGGCAGTGTAGATACTCGCTTCTCGCGCAGCGACTGGCATATTAGACGTGTTTGCTATAAGAACCGTACGTTTCATCAACGGTTCCCCAGAACGTGGGTCTTCTAGCTCAGGAAACTCCAACAGAACGTCTGTCATTTCGTTGCCTCGCTCACCGCAACCTACGTACACTACGATATCGGCTTCCGCCCACTTTGCAAGCTGGTGCTGAATAACTGTTTTCCCTGAACCAAAAGGTCCTGGGACACATGCTGTTCCCCCTTTTGCTATAGGGAAGAAAGCATCTACAACTCGTTGTCCTGTAGTTAACGGAATAATAGGGGGCAAACGCCGAGCTACTGGTCTAGGTTTACGCACAGGCCAACGCTGGAACATAGAAACATTCACTTCGTCTCCTGTTTTCGTTTTTACAACGGCCACTGTTTCTTCTACTGCAAATTGCCCCTGTTTTATTTCAGAAACAGTTCCTCGTACTCCATAAGGAACCATTATCCGATGTTCCACTAAAACTGTTTCTTGAACTATACCCAGAACATCGCCAGGCTGAACAGTATCCCCAACTTTAACTCGTGGTGTAAACTCCCATTTTTTCTCTCTGTCTATAGAGGGAACTTCAATTCCACGAGAAATAAAGTGGCTCTTGGCAGCATCCTCTATTAGGTTCAAAGGACGCTGTACCCCATCATAAAACTGCTCTATGATTCCTGGACCTAACTCTACGCTCAGGGGTTCGCCAGTACTTACGACAGGTTCACCAGGCATAAGGCCAGAAGTTTCTTCATAGGCCTGAATTGAAGCTGTATCGCCTTTCAACTCAATAATTTCACCTACAAGACCTATATTCCCTACTCGTACCACGTCGTACATACTAGCACCATACATGCCCTTCGCGACAACGAGCGGTCCGGAGATTTTTTCAATGGTCCCTTTTATGACCTTTTCCGTGGCCACAATGTATCGCCTCCAGCATCAAATTCTATTTCACAGCAAAGATATCCATGCCGACAGCTCGTTCTACACTGTTACGAATGGATTTTAGTCCTGCCCCAGAACTTCCTTTGAGTCCAGGGATCGGTAAAACGCTTACAGCATATTCCTCGTTCACAGTCTCCACTGTGGACATAAATTTTTCGAAAAGATGCTCTTGAACAAAAATAACCGCGTACTTTTCTCGAGCTAGCTGCAAAAGAAGAGATTCAAAATGCCCACTCTCTTCTTCAGGCATAACATAAGGCTTCACCCCTACCGCCTGGAAAGGAAGTACTGTTTCATATTCGCCGATAGCAGCCATAGGCTGATTCCCTTCTTTAGCCACGACGCATCAACCTCCTCGCCAGATCTTTGTCCATGGCATTAGCAACAGAAACCAACGCAACTCGTACATTTTTCGCTTCCATTTCCTTATGCCATAAATAATTAAGGACATTTTCCGGAGCAAAAGCACTATATTTTGCTGTCTGAAGAATACTTGTTACGTAGTCATCTAAAATCTTTTCCATTTCCACAAGGAGTGCATTCATATCTGCCCCATCTTGTACGTGATAAAGAACTCTCCCTATATCTGCATAAGAAAGGACCCGAACCCAACTTTCTATAGGTTCCGACAACATAGAAAGCAGCTGCTCTACTGATACGAACCCCCCATCATGGAGATAGGACTGAACACTGACCGCATCTTTATCCATTCTTTTAAGGCGGAACATATTTCGTACATTTTCAGCGTCAACTTTTCCACGAACCCAACGTAGAGGAGCTTCATACTCCAAACTACGGGCTATCTTAAACATTTCGCGGAAAAGTACGTTGTCGAGGAGGCGCTCCACCTCAAGAATATCTCGGGTTTGATCCCATAAGGCAAAAGACTTTGGTAAAACAGCGTGAAGATCATAAGGCAACAACCTGTAGTCTTCCGTTTCTACTGCCATAATAAGATCATCTGTCGGGATATTGGCTAGCGCCGTTAACAGCTCGAAATGACGCTCTCCTCCCTCGCGCTGAAGAATCTGGCCTTTGAGAAGAACCTTTACATTATGAAAATCGTAAGGCAACCGACATATCTCTACCAAACCAGAGTCTGGAACAAATTTTTTTACCTCATTATAAATATAAAGAAGTTCCGACTCTATGGCCTTATCGAATTCTGTATTGGATTTCAGCTCCACTAACCATGAGGAATATACTGTCTCCCCCAAAACCTTCATGGCGCTTTCCAGATCTTCACAATCGATCAGTCTCTGCAGCACGCTATCATCGAGAAGGCGGCTTTCCATAGCTCGCAGGCGAGCAACCGTATAACCATACTGCTCTACTGTAGCCATGCTGCCCCACCCCCCTGTCTACTTCGAGAACAGCCGTTTCGCAACGTCTGCCTCGATCTCTTCTTTAATCCATGTAGTCAACATATCCCAAGAGCAGTTGGTATCAATATCGCCCTTCCGAAGGATAAAACCCCCGCTCATAGGAATTTGAACAGTCTCAAGGGTAAGAGATGTTTTATGTTTCTCATTATATTTTTTTAGCCACTCCCCATTAAGATATTTCTCCTTTGGAGAGACCAATATCTTTTCGTCTCCTGACTCCGAAGCCTGTTTTAAGAGCTTTTCACAAAAAGCAAGATATTTCTCTTCTGGAAAAGACGCTAAAATTCTCAACGACTCGCCAAAAGCTTCTGTAATAAGATCTTGTTTAGCTCCAAGCAAAATCTTCTTTACATCTAAGTTTGCAACAATTTCACGCCTATTGAAAACTTCTGGTTTTTCTGTACTAAAGCGATTAGCATAAAACGACTCTATTTTACTTGCTTCGCCTTCGGTAACAGTTTCTATCTCTTTTACTTTCAATCTCGCATCTTCCAGAATTTTCTCTGCCTCTTTTTGTGCATCAGCTTCAATTTTAACTTTTATATCTGCCAAAGACATAACCATTCACCTCAAATCGCGAATGGCTATATCTGAATGCCATTAAGCAAAATAATGCTTGTAAGAAGCCCAAGAACCGCGTAAGTTTCAACCATAGCTGGTAGAATAACAGCTTTACCAGTCTCTTCAGGCCTTTTAGCAATCATTTGAATACAAGCAGCACATGTTTTGCCTTGAGCTATTGCAGAAAAATAACCGGCAATGCCCACGGGAAGGCATGCAAAAAATATTCCAAGCCCTTGCCATACGTTTACAGCTACCGCTGCTCCTCCACCAAGCAACCCTACTTTCAAAATGGCAAAGAAAGCAATCAAAAGACCATAAATACCCTGAGTTCCCGGCAAAGCCTGAAGCAACAGTACAAGGCCAAATTTACCCGGATCCTCAGTCATAACACCAGCCCCAGCTTCTCCAGCAATGCCCACACCTATAGAAGATCCCGAGCCGGCAAAACCCGCAGCTATAGCCGCTCCTAAAATCGCTAACATCATTCCAAGAAGATCCATACTTTTAAACACTCCCCTCGTTCTG
The DNA here is from genome assembly GCF_002398115.1 of Aminobacterium sp. UBA4908. Classification (NCBI taxonomy): domain Bacteria; kingdom Thermotogati; phylum Synergistota; class Synergistia; order Synergistales; family Aminobacteriaceae; genus Aminobacterium; species Aminobacterium sp. UBA4908. The sequence goes on along the minus strand of NZ_DHCG01000003.1, from coordinate 41,026 downwards.
AGAACTTAATCCGTCAATTAAGCTTCTTTAGTTTCAGATATGGTAACGAAACTAGTGTTATACGTTAAAGGAGCAAAACTTTTGCCCCCACCGGAGTAAAACTTACTAAAAAACTCTACGTACTGGAGCCGCAACGAGTGCACAAAAGCTCCGAGTACGTTTACGGCAACGCTAAACAAATGTCCACCGAATATAAGGATTAACGCAAGTACCCAACCTATAAAGGGAATCCCCATTGCAAGACTTGCTAGCATATTGATAATGGAACCTATCGCGGCTGAGGCCAAACCAAGAGCTAGCAATCGGCTGTAACTCAACACGTCTCCTAAATAAGACGTTACGTTGTAAAGGCTCATTACACCAGAAATGGCCTTCTGTACAACTCCGCTTTTAGCCCTACCTTGAGTCAAAACCAAGACAAGAGCTCCTGCAGCAGCTGTAGCTTTTGAAGGCCCGCTTAAACTGGCTGGCAATTTTCCACTCACAGTCCCCCCTATGAGAAGCAATCCTAACAAGAATAGAATCCATCCGCCCTGATCTGCAAAAGCCCCCATATAGTCTTTTTTCCGAAGGCTGTCGTAAAATGCAACAAACAAGCCAAAGAAAATCTGGATCGTTCCTAAGCCCAAAGAGATAAAAAGAACTGTCATGGGATCATTCATAGGATCCAGAACAACCGGGATATTCTTAATCGGGCGAATAAACTTAAACACCCCAAAAACATCGATTAGATCGCCAAACCAGCTTCCAGTAAGAGCCCCAACAAATATTGTAGAAATTCCTGAAAGGATAAACAATGTAATAAAATTTTTAACTCCTTCAGGCATACGCTTGAATTTTTTCATGAAGAAAAGGAAAAAACCAAGCATGATTAAACCATAACCACCATCTCCCAGACACATACCGAAGAACACAAAAAAGAAAGGAGCAAGAAGAGGTGAAGGATCTAGTTCTCCATATTTCGGCAAACCATAGAGCTTCGTAAGGGTTTCGAAAGGCAATACCCATCCTTTGTTGACAAGAAGAGTGGGAGGCTCATCCTCTGGAGAGGGATCCGACACTGCTATCTCCATAACTGCACGATATTGTTTTAATTGCTCCTCTACTTTAGGAACAGCAACTTCGGGGATCCAAGATTTGATGATAACGGTCTTATCTGTGAATTCACTATTGGAGAGAACTTCGTATTTAGACTTGAGGATATTCCAATAATCGCTCAGCGCACGAGTGGTAGGCATCCATTTTGTTGCCTCAGAAGAAGCTTGCATTTCTATTTTTTCCTCTTCCTTTAGGAGGCTTTCTCGTCGCGTCTCGAGTCTTAGCAACTCTTCCCCAACGCTTTCAGTTAAAGTATCGGGGATTTCTATACGAGAAAATCCATATTTGCTACAGAGATCTAATGCCTCCTGTTCCTTATCTCTGCGACAGAAAAGGGCTACCCATGCTTCCTTCTCTTTTCCTTCATAGGAAGCGATAAAAAATTCGCCAGCATCACCTAAATTTTTCTCGATAGCCTGTTTCCAACCTGCTATTTGTTCCACGGGCAACATACCAACAAACCCTCCCACGAAACGAGTCCCACGAGAAACAAGCTCCAGTGAGTATGGAAGTTCTGTTATATGAGATAAAATAGCTTTTGTACTATCGATCTGGGTAATTTCTGAGCGTATTTCTATGAGCCGCCGCTCCAAGGTCCGTATGTGCTCAGCTAATTGAAGCAAATCCGTTTTTTCAGCAAGAGATGCAAGCTCCTCTACTGAAAAGTCTGGCCTTTCGCCAAGGGCTCTGGCCATAGGAGGAACGCTATCTTCATAGAAAGGTTCAAAAAAACGGAGAAGGAACCGTGTTTCGCTGAGCAAACTATCGATACGCTGTAGATGAGCAGTTGAATGACTATCAACCTCATCTACATCCTGTCGGGAAACTATCTCGCATGTCCCTGTTTTCTGCAAAATCGATAAAACATCTTCCACGACAGAGTTGTGAACGTAAAACTCAACTTTTTTAATACTAGCCACGGCCATATCTAGCCATCACCTCTTCCGCTATCCAGGTGGCTGTTTCTTTTACTCGCCCCTGATGGCTATCAGTAAAAGCGCGCGCGCTTTCCCTTCCTGCTTCAACTATTTTCGCCGCATTTGTCTCGGCCTCGCTTTCTACTTGAACAATATTGTCACGATACTTACGAAAAGCTTGTTGTTTTGTCTCTTTGATCCGTTGATCAGCCTCATTCTTAGCCTTACTGACGAGCCGAGCAGCTTCATTTTTTGCATCCTTAACCCGTTGCCTTGCTGCAGCCTCTGCCTGTTTGATTTCTTCGGCTAGGTTTGTCACCATGCCATCCACCCCCCTCCGACAACAAAACTACATATCTATTACAGCAGGCCGTTCAAAGCGCAAAACTGGAGTTATTGTAATACCCATAAAAATTTGTGTCAAACTTAACAAGTTAACCAAGTTTGTAAATAGTGTCGAATTAAAGTAACTAAAGTTAATAAACTAAGGTTTTTCTGGATTATTATTTGGGGGAAGTTGTTTGAAATAAAAAAATGGAGCGGACAACGGGATTCGAACCCGCGACCCTTAGCTTGGGAAGCTAATGCTCTACCAGCTGAGCTATGTCCGCGCCACCGATAGGACATTATAAACGTGGAACCTTCTTTTTGCAACAAGATCTACCACATTTCAAAAAGTCACAAGGTTATTGTTGTTTCTAGTAATACCTGCCTGCTCAAAGTTACAGTTTTTATCTTATATATTTAAGGTTGGCTTTCAATTTAGATGAATCTATTGCCATAAATTGGATTTAGCATAGAACCGTAGACACAAAAAATCCAATCTCATAAAATATTTTTATCAATTTCGCAAAAAACCCTAAGTTCAAATTTAGGCACTAATGCAACGTATTTTTTCATTCAGTTATGTTTTCACAAGCTAAAGGTTAACCCCCCAGCGCAAACTCCAGTAAGCCCCTTATCTCATCCGTGCGCCTTCCATCAGTTCATATGCCACAAACCTACCTGCTGGCAATTCTAAGTCTGTCACAATCCCGAACATTTCTGCCGACCGGTAGCCAAACGGATGATAAGTTGGGTGCCCCCACCAGAAGCACTGACTTAAAACCTAAAGGCTGTTTCTTCAATGAGCCGCCACCAATACCTTTTCTCTGGAAATCTGGCGCCACAACCACAGGGGCCAACACAAGAGTCTCGTGCTCTCGTACTTCTTGTCGAATTACCGCCCTAGTAAACAAGATATAACCAACGATCTCACCTGCTACCTCTGCCACCAAGGACAGCTCCGGCAAGAAGACGGAGCTGTCCTACAGTCATACCACAAGATTCTGCTTGTTGTGATTCGTATGTTCTGCATGGGCAAAGACCGCTCGCACTAATCCATATACCTCGTCATAATCGCCCTTTTGTCCCTGCCAGATCATCGAGTTCCTCATCAGTTACAACGTATTCAGCCGAAAGACACGGGCAAACTCGTTGCATCCTATCTTTACTACAATATAGATTGGTGGGATCTCGTCTAATAGCTTCGAATACTAAGCCTTTTTCATATCAATTCCATACAGTTCCTTCATAATTCCAGCAGCATCCTTGTTGATTTGCAACTTTGTTTCTGTGCCAACGGAATAGCGTTCAAAAGCATCTGCGGCTAAGCATTTCTGCAATTTGACTTCTTCATGAATAACGAACATAGATAAAACCCACTTTTAGTTTACTTTTGCTCATTGGGCGCCTCCTAGTCCTGTTTTCCCACTTCAAACCAACCCCTTGTATTGTTCGCTATTCTCATAAGAGTTAACATAATCGGCACTTCCACAAGCATACCAACAACAGTAGTTACTGTAGCTCCTGATTGCAAAACAAATAATGAAATAGCAACTGCAACCGCAAGTTCAAAGAAGTTTGATGCACCAATCATTCCAGCAGGCGCCGCCACATCGTGGGGAAGTTTCCATAGCTTTGACCATATATAAGCTATAAAGAAAATAAGGAAGGTCTGAATAACTAAAGGTATGGTTATTAGAACAATGTTTATTGGATTACCAATTATTGTTTGCCCTTGGAAAGGAGAAATAATTATTAGTGTTAACAAAAACCCAATAATTGTTATATTGTTAAATTTAGGCATAAATGTATTCTCAAAATACTCTAGGCTTCGGTTCTTTGTTATTATTACCCTAGAAATACATCCAGCCGCAAGCGGTATTACAACAAATAATACTACTGATAAGAATAATGTCATCCAAGGTACAGATATATCGCTAATTCCTAAAGAAAGTGCAACTATAGGTCCAAACCCAATTAATATAATAAGGTCATTTGTAGCTACTTGCACCAAAGTATATGCAAGATTTCCTTTAGTAAGATGGCTCCAAACAAAAACCATAGCCATACATGGAGCTGCTCCAAGTAAAACAGCACCTGCCAGATAAGCCCTTGCAAGTTCAGGAGGAATAAGCCCTTTGAAAACAACACAAAAGGAGAATGCTGCAATTCCATACATCGTAAATGGTTTGATCAGCCAATTTGTAACCCCGGTTATAATCAATCCTTTTGGATTCTGCCCATCTGTCTTATACTATTAAAGTCAACTTTTAGCATCATGGGATAAATCATAATCCATATAAGTATTGCAACCGGGATAGAAACTCTTGCATACTCAAATTTACTAAGGAGTTCTGGAACTCCCGGTAAATAAATACCTACTAAAACACCTACTGCCATACAAATAAAAACCTAAACAGGAAGGTGTTTCTCAAAAAAACAATACCAGACAACTTCTCTTTTCCCATTATAACTACCCCCTAACTTTTCGAAGTATTTTTACTGCCTCATCAACTTTAAGTACCTTCCCGTAAGAAACCACCTTACCATCGACCACAAGAGCAGGGGTAGTCATCACTCCATAGGCTGCAATCTGCAAAAAATCAGTTACATGATCAATAGTAGTATCCATTCCAAGTTGTTCCAAGGCTGCTTTTGTTACCGTTTCAAGTTGATCACACTTGGCACATCCACTTCCCAATACTTTTACTCCAGCACCTTTAGATTTAGCGGCCTCTGCTTTTGCCATGCTTTCTGCGTCACAATTTCCGCTGCAGCAACAAGATGTAGTTCCCTCTTTTTTATTTTTCTTACCAAACAATCCCATAACAAACCTCACCTTTTTTATATTATTTTAGAACCCAAGATAAAACATATAAAACCCAATGAGCAATATCAGAGCACCCATCACTATTTTCAGTATAGTGCTTGCTTTACCGTATTTTTCGCTTGAAGAAAGCTTTTGCACAAAGCCTATAGACGTTCCAGCTACAATAGCAAGAATGCCATGACCGATTGAATACAGTAGCAATAGTAGTATTCCCCATAAAACGCTTCCTTTTCCAGCTACAATAGCAAGGAGAGCGATAAGTACAGGCGTGGAGCAGGGTGAAGCAAACACCCCTCCAAGAACTCCAGCAATGAAAGCGCCTAAATAGCCTCTTCTAGTATTCTTAGAAAGAAGATAACTTGAAGGAATAATTTCATATATACCCCACGTCTGCAAAGCCATTAACAACATTAAAATTCCAAGAATGATGTACCACCATGATGCTGAAGTCCCAATTAAACGACCGGCAATAGAAGCACTCGCCCCTAGCGTTGTAAATGTGACAGCAACTCCCAACGTGAAAGTGACAGAAAGCCAGAACGCTTTTTTCGTACTCCTCTGACCAGTACCACCCACATAACCTATGACAAGAGGGATACCAGACAAAGAACATGGTGTAAAAGAAGTAAGCACTCCAGCAAAAAGCGCAAGAATTGGTGCGAGCCAACTGCTCTCAGAAATTATTTTAGATAAACCTTCAAGGATTTGTGTCATTCATCCACCCCCATGTCGGCAAGGATAGCCCGCATCTGATCTTCGGTTAATTCGCCCTGATGTACAGTGAAAGCATGTTCATAGATATCCTTGCGTCTATACATGTCAAACTTAATTTGCATATCACCGCTTGGCACATAAGGTGTACCGTCAGCGTTGATAAAAACCTGAGTGGGAATAACCTGGATAGGGAAATCATTTGCAACGGCTCCATTTTTCCATACGTCAACAAACTTGATTATGGCTTTGCCCTGCATTTCCGCATTTAATGTTTTTAGTACAGGGGCCATTTTTTTGCATGGAATACATGAATTCGCCCCGAAATCAATGATGATAGGCAAATTGTATTCCTTCAGCACATCTAAATCAATTGATGTTGCCTCAAGCACAAAATCTTCTTCATTCTTGGGTTTTACAAGATTTTCTAAACATTTATTCTCAGAAAGAGACACAATGGAATCTGACTCCTTATACACATTCTTGAATATCCATATTCCTGCAACAATGAGAACCAAACTAATGGGAATTATGATCTTTAACAGTTTTTTCTTATCCATCAAAAGCAACTACCTCCTCAGGAGCAGCCGGTTTTGTTTTCCTTCAAAAAATTCTTTTAGATTTTCAGGTAATTCATACTCTACGCAGGAACAACCAGTTTCAACCTGCCCAAATACTGCATTTAGTATAGCTTCAGCAATTATTTCTTTTGGAGGCACCTCGTAGGGTTCCCCGTTATATTCAAACACCCTACAGTTCACATCGGTTCCGCTTATTTCACTGCAGCAGCCGCAGCTATTCTCTACAACCGATTGGCAGATGTCCTGACCGTTCACGCGGATCGTAGGCGAGGAAATAAACCTGTATTGTTTTGCAATTTCCGCTGTCTTCATCTCAATTTTGTTATATTCTATTTCAAAGCCCGCAAGGCTCAGCGCAGGGGTAAGTGTCACCATAACCTCGTCAAGTACATTGTCTGTCCCAACGCAACGGTCACAGCTTTCAAGATCTAGATAGAGATACTCAACAACGATCTTCTTTTCGGAAACCGTCCCACATCCGAAAGAGCAACAGGATTCTTCCGATGTTTGCTTCCCATTCAGCGGCGTCAAACCCATGTCATCACCTACATAAGTAATTGCTCCAACTGGGCAACAGTTGCCGCAGCCATGGCAATGGTCAATACAGAATTCCATTTTTTTGCGACAGGCGAAGGTCCCTTTTCTGTCTCGTATATACCACTTCGCGATGCAACTACCGCACTCAACACATGTGAGATAATCAATAAAAGGATGCCATTTCTTTGCTATACTTTATTTCCTCCTAAACTATCAACGCCTGAAAAACGTTGAATAAATAACCGACAATTATAATTCCGATTGTACAGATTGCAATGAAAAGCGCCAGAAGCTTGGGCTTAATTACTTTACGAAGCATAATCATAGATGGCAGGGATAACGTAGTAACCCCCATCATGAAGGACAGAATGGCACCAAGTTGTGCTCCTTTACTTAATAGAGCTTCTGCAACCGGGATAGTCCCAAAAATATCAGCATACATCGGAACTCCCACAAGAGTAGCAAAGATAACAGCAAAGGGATTACCACTACCTAAAATATTTTCAACCCAAGATTGTGGAATCCAATTGTGAATACCTGCGCCTATTCCAACTCCTACCAATATATATGGGAAAACCTTTTTGAATGTGTCGATTGCCTGTTCTTTGGCAAAAACCAAACGGTCATGCTTTGTAAGGTCAGGAGATTCGATGTCTACACTACCACCTGTGGTAATAAAGCTCTCTACGTATTTTCCCATATCCAATCTTTTAATTATCGTACCGCCAATAATGGCGATAATTAAGCCGAGAACAACATAAAGAACAGCTATCTTCGCTCCAAAAATGCTCATTAAAAGAACAAGAGAACCCAAATCAACCATAGGAGAGGATATAAGAAACGAAAACGACACTCCCAGCGATAGTCCTGCCCTGGCAAAACCAATAAATAGTGGAATGGACGAACATGAGCAAAAGGGTGTTACCGTACCAAGCAAAGCAGCAACAGTAATCGCACCAATTCCATGAAAGTGTCCCAAGATTTTTTTACTCCGCTCCGGCGGGAAATAGCTTTGAATATAGCTGATTATAAAAATCAAGAAACACAAGAGTAGAGTAATTTTAATAACATCATAAACAAAAAATTGAATGCTTCCCATCCAACGATTAGTTGTGTCAAGACCTAATGCATTAACTCCACTGTCGATTAATTCGTTTAGCCATTTCATCGCCAGTATTTGATTCTGGAAGAAAATCCAGATCGCTTTTAATATTTGCATACCATAAGAACCTCGCTTTCTAATTCAGAACAATTAAATATTTTCGATTTAATGTTAAAAAAATATTCTTATAAATGTGTTTTTAAGCTTTGCAACAATTATCTTTTACATTTATTGCATCCGGCGTTGTCAATGTTTTAAGTAGTTCGGCCGCATAGTCGCTACCTTTTTCACTGATTGTATAGTGTGTCCATTTACCATCTTGTCGACTCTCTACAACACCCGATTCAACCAGAATTTTCATGTGATAAGACAGCGATGACTGACCTATATCCAGATCTTCTAATAACTTGCATGCACACTTTTCTCCACTGCGTAACAGTTCAAGTATCCGCAGGCGTTTTTCATCGCAAAATGCCTTAAACACTTTTGCATAATCCTCATATGTTGTATCCAATTCATCACCTCGTATCGAATTTATTTGATATGTAATATATATGCTTCATATCAACTTTTGTCAATATATACTTTAGCTTTTCTATGTAGATGAGTCAGAGTTTCGTTCCGTTTACTTAGGTACAGTGAAAGAGATAATAAAAAAGGCGCTTTACCGAAATTTACGGTAAAGCGCCTTTTTTATATAGCAGTAGCTTTTTTTAATATCTCGTTCTCCAACTCAAGTTCAGCTATGTGTTTCTTCATGCAAAAAATAGAGATTAAGCTAACCTGACCAAGTCATGACAACAATATCAGCAAAGAAAGCCGGACCGTTATTGACACGTTGTGGATCGGTTTTTCAAGCATTTATGATTTGACCTTGGGGAGTATCACACCGTACCGATAGGGTCAATCCCTTTATTTTCAATCATTAAAACTACAGCCTTGCCTTCTGGTACCACTGGTCTATGCATTGTGCCTTTTGGCACACAAGTTCCTTCGTATTGTTCCAGATTAAAGTTACCTTTTTCTGTTTCCAATATCATAGCACCCTCTAATACAAAAAAAACTTCATCATCATTCTCATGCTTGTGCATGTGGTACTCGCCTTCAAATATTCCAAGTCTTAAAACAGATGAGTTTACTTCACATAATGACTGATTAAACCACCTGTCCGTATTATTACTAATAATATCTTTAATAGTAATTTTTTCCAGATAATCAAATTTAATATTCATTTGTTGATTGTAATTATATTTCTTTTGATTTTCCATATGTACCTCTGTACCTCCCTCATATTTTTAAGCTCTTTAGATAATTTTTAACTCTCACTTGCTGTTCTTTCTATTTGGGGAACAATAAAAATATTGTTATCCCATTAGTACAATTATTAAGAAGTTGATAATAAAAACTCCGATCAACAATAATATACCAGTTTTTATTTTCACCCCCTAATTCGCTTGTGCATTATAAAAATACTTTATTATATATTGTACAATTTCATTGTATTATAGTTTAAAGTTAGAGGTGTTTATTGCAAAATACAATGGAGTAAAGTTGCGAAACAAAATTCTCCACTTTCGCAACGTAGGAATCCCCCGAATTGAGAAAAACTATACTTCCCCCTGGCACTCCGAAGAAGTAGTCACTTTGCATATATCTTCCATACTCTTACACAAAATCTTACCACATTACGCGTATTTGTAGATTTCCGTGTAACCAACCATACGTCCCCTTAGCGGAAATCGCCTAAACATAAGTCTAGGCAAACACAAAACACACTTCTTTAATTACCCTAAAACCCGCGATTCCTTTGGAATCAAACCTTTTCTCTCTCTATTAACGCGACGCACTCAACATGGGCAGTTTGTGGAAACATATCAAATGGCTGTAAAGATTTTAACGTATAGCGACCTTCCCCACAAAGTCGAGATATATCCCTCGCTAAAGTTGCCGGGTTACATGCTACATATAAAATTTTAGCCGGATTCAATTCCAATATTTTACTTATTACTTCTGGAGCACATCCGCTTCGAGGTGGATCAAGGATAACGGCCTCAAAAGGCCCCTTGAGGCTTGATATTATTTCTTCCGCCCTTCCTCCATAAACTTTTATATTAGAAAATCTATTAATTTTCGCATTTTCTTTCATTGCTTCCACAGCGCTTGGCCACTCCTCCACCGCAGTAATCTGTGCAGCGGCAGGAGCAAAAAAGAGGGTCATAGATCCAACTCCCGCATAAAGTTCGAGTAAATGATCCGCAGGAGAGGAGCGAAGGGAATGGACCCCATATTGATATAATTGCTTAGCTTGATAACTGTTCACCTGTAGGAAAGCCGTCGCTTCATAGCGAATTTCCAAGGAGTGAAGATATTCTCGAAGCCATGAACGTCCTGAAAGGATAGTCGAATGGCGACCTAATATAGCATTCCCGCGATGGGGATTATGATTAACAAGTACACCTGCCACATTTATATTTTCCCCTTGAAACTTTTCCCAAAGCTCTCGGATATTTTTGTTATCTTTTTTCGACAATCTTCTTCTACATACAAAACAAATTGCTGCTTCTTTAGAAAAGCTACCATATCTAAAAACCAGATGACGTAACATTCCGGAATGATTTTTTTCATTATAAGGAAGAATCCCTAAGGCAGGTAAAGCCTCTCTCATATAAACATACATCTCGTTTAAAGCTGGCTCCAGAAGAGGACAAAAATCGATCGGGATTAAATCGTGGCTTCGACGGCGATAGAAGCCAGTTTCTATGCCATCTTTTGTTCCTTGCACAGGAAAGGAAGCCTTGTTTCTGTATCCCCATTGGCGCGGACTGGGCACACAAGGAGACAGGATATCTTCTATATTCATGTGGGCAATACGACGGAAGGCATCCCGAACAAAATCTTTTTTTGCCTCAAGTTGAGCATTATAAGAAAAATGCTGCAACTGGCATCCGCCGCAAAGAGAATACCAGCGACACTTCGGTTCTACTCGCTGTGGATGTGGAGAAAGGATTTCCTCTACATCTGCAATACCATAGGTTTTCTTTTTTTGTAAAACCGTAGCTCTTACTCTCTCACCAGGTAATGCACCAGGAACAAAGTAGACATAGCTGCTATTTTTCTCTCGAGCTATGCCATTACCGTCATTACTTAATGCATCTATCTCTAGCTCTATATGTTGATTTTCTTTATGAAGAATAGGTGTTCCCAAAAAAAGATCATCCTTCCACGTTTTATTATTATTTATACTAGCTCACTATTCTAAGGTTCATAGACGTTTATAAGTATCCTTATTTCTACGCTTAAACTAAGAATTATCTGAAGAAATTTCCCCTGCCATTAAGAGAGCTTGCTTTGCTATAACAGGTCCGATTAGTTCATATATAACTGTAGATCCAAGAATAATATTTCTCAATGCAACTCCCATCCCAGGAAGAGATTTTTCTGCCAAAAGAGAAAGGCCTATAGCCACGCCAGCCTGGGGAACAAGAGTTAACCCTAAATATTTTTGCACAGTAGCCGGTGCCTTAGTCCATTTTGCCCCTATATAAGACCCTATAATTTTCCCTACTATCCTAAAAATCACATACCCCACTCCAAGCAAACCCACTTGACGAAGAACTGAAAGTTTCAAATCCGCCCCTGATATCGTAAAAAAACTGACAAAAATCGGCGGTGTTAAACGATCCACTACAGATAAAACTCGATCTCGGTGATACACTAAATTTGATACAGTAGCTCCAACCGTCATAGACGCGAGAAGAGGTGATACTTTTAATTCAGAAGCAATCCCTACCGCTAAAAAAATACAAGCTATAGTAAAAGAAAGGAGAGTCTCTTGCCCCTTTAGTCGTCCGGAAATAATGGAAAGGAAAAGGCCAATACATCCCCCTAAGCCAATAGCGATAAAGATCTCTAACAAAAGCTCTACCGTTATTTTGAGTAGAGAAACATTTCCTCCACCTACCGATGACAATGACTGGGCAATTCCAATGGCTATTCCAAAGGCCATAATGGCTACAGCATCATCCATGGCCACAACAGGAAGGAGGGTATCGACAACAACCCCTCTCGCATTATATTGTCTAATCACCATAATTGTCGCAGCAGGGGCAGTAGCCGCTGCAATGGATCCCAGAATAAGACTAAAAGCTATCGGTTGCTTGAAAATCAAGACCATAGCACTCGTAACAGAGAGCATCGCCCCTAAAGATTCCGCAATTGTAATCCAGAGAATAGACGGGCCTAATTTCTGCAAATGCTTAAGATTAAATTCACTACCGATGCTATAAGCAATAAACCCTAAAGCAGCCTCTGAAAGAATATTGAAAGAAGAGACAACTTCGTGAGGAATAAAGCCTAAAAAAGAAGGGCCAATAAAGACTCCCGCTAAAATATAACCTGTTACATTAGGTAATTTAAATTTCCTTACAATTTTCGCCATAAAGAGCCCGGCAAAGAGGACTATGGCGAGATAATACAAAGAGTGCACCGTTTATCTACCCCTTTAAAATGTTTTAGATTTTGAATCAACATCTGGAGAACGAAGAAAAAGCCCCTCAACATAATTAACCGGCACCGTAAAAAGAATCCCTGCATTAGGCTTAGATAAATCTTCTAAAACCTTTTTCACAGCTCCTATTGCAGGTTGAACTTGACTATCTTCCAGAACCACAAAAATTGTTTTGTTGAAAGGATATTGATCATTAATAAGCATTTTAAGAGAGCCGAAAAGGGGGATTTTATCGAGATCATCGTGCAAAACTCGGGCCATCCCCTGTGTATCTATGACCGTTGCTCCTCGTATTCCAATATCGAGAAGTTCTTTAAAGAGAGTTTCTACTTTTTCTATCCTGTTAGTAACAACAACTAGCAACTGCATCATACACACTCCTTTGTTGTTATTGTTTTATTCCCTCCATAATATAACAAAAAACAAGGAAGGGCCGGCCAATGTTAGCAGACCGACCCTTCATTACTGTGGGTAATATGACCCAAACAGTTTTACTTCTATAGAGGGGTGTGTTTCTTACAAATGAACGCTTCCTTTAAACAACTGGTAGCCTTCCTCAAAAGCTTGCGCATTAAGTTCTTTAGTGCCAGCAGGAACTTTTTCGAGGATAGCTCTCTTAACAGATTCAGGGTTCGCCACATGCTCCAATTCAAGAACACGGGCAACTGCGCCCAAGGCTACCATATTGGTAACAAGCTCTTTCCCTATTTTTTCTCTAGCAGTACGAGAAATAGGTAAATGATAGATATAGGCATCAACCTGAGGGAAATCTGTTACAAAAGTATCATCCAATATAATTCGTCCACCCGGCAACGTATCTCCGGAAAACTCCTCGCAAGCCTGCTGCGTTAAGATAACCTGCAGGTTAGGACGGGTAACTTTCGGGTAATCTATAGGTTCTGTAGAAATGACTACTTCAGCTTTAGATTTTCCACCTCGAGCTTCAGGACCATAAGATTGAGTTTGAACAACGTACAGCTCTTCTTCGAAAAGAGCAGCCGCTTCACCCGCAATAACTGCAGCCAAGATAATGCCCTGACCGCCAGACCCAGCAAAGCGAATTTCATATCTACTCATGATCCTTCCCCCTTACCATTTCAATGAGAGAGAGATACTGCTCTGTATATTCAGGAACATCTCTATTGACAAATTCACCAACAACTATCTTGCCTTGTAATTCCTCTGGAGACATGTCTTTCGCTTTCGCTATAGAGACAGAGTTTTCTCGGAAGAAATTAATATTATCCATAGGAGATCTTCTCTTGTTGCGGCGTCCAAACTGCGTATGGCAGCTACTCACTATCTCTACAACAGCAAAGCCTTTCTTATTTATACCGTTCATAATATATTGCTCTGCCATTTTAGGATTCGCTATAGTAGCACGGGCAACATAAGAAGCGCCCGCCCCTTCAGCAAGGCGACAAATATCGAAAGGAGGATCAATGGCTCCGTAGGGAGTGGTAGTGGCTAAAGCACCCTGAGGTGTCGTAGGAGAAGCTTGGCCTCCAGTCATCCCATAAATATTATTGTTCATCACTATGGCCGTAATATCAATATTTCTACGGCATGCATGAATGAAATGGTTCCCTCCAATAGCAGAACAATCTCCATCTCCCATAACATCCACTACAGTTAGAGAAGGATTAGCCAATTTTATGCCTGTGGCGAAACCTAAAGAGCGACCATGCGTAGTATGTACTGTGCAAGCATCTATATAACCAGGCATACGGCTAGAGCATCCAATTCCAGACGCAATGACGGTTTGGCTCTTCTTCTTATCTAGACTCACAAGTGCTCTAAGTAAGGCGTGCATAATAATCCCATGACCACATCCTGGACACCAGATATGAGGAAAAAAGCGCGTCCTAAGCCAGCTCATAACTTCCTGAGTAGGCATTATGCCACCTCCTCTATTGCAGAAAGGATATCATCAGGTTGGAAAAGCTCTCCATTTACCAAGTTTTGAGGAATAACCTTAGCTTTACCATGGACAGCTCGCTCCACCTCGAGAACCATTTGTCCGCAATTCAACTCTGGAACAAGAATGGCTTTTGCTTTCCGTGCCAATCTTTCGATCTCTTTATCAGGGAAAGGCCACAAAGTAATCGGTCTGAAATATCCAACTTTGAGCCCTCTGCTTCTTGCCTCTCTTACAGCTCTCAAACTAGAGCGAGCAACACTGCCATAAGAAACGACAATAACATCAGCATCTTCTACGTCTTCCACTGCATACTCCACCACATCATCTCGGAAACGACTTACTTTACGGACCAGCCGAAGCATCTTCTTTTCGATTTCTTCCGGGTTGTTGGTAGGAAATCCCCAATCGTTATGAGTCAATCCCGTAACATGCCATGTATAACCGTCTCCAAAAGAAGCCATGCACGGCAAATCATCCTGAGGATCTGGACGATATGGGACAAATTTTTCCGGGACATCAACAGGCCGCTTACGATTCATTATTGGATAAGACCCTGCTTCAGGAAGAACTATTTTTTCTCTCATGTGTCCCAACACTTCATCGCTCAAGATAAGCACTGGCTGTCTAAAACGCTCAGCCATATTAAACGCTCTGATAGCTATATCAAAACATTCTTGAACTGAAGATGGAGAGTAACAAATAGTCGCATGATCTCCATGCGTTCCCCACCGCGCCTGCATCACATCTTGCTGACTCACTTTCGTAGGAAGCCCTGTAGAAGGTCCCCCACGCATAACATCTACTACAACAATAGGAATCTCAGCCATATATGCGAGTCCGAGATTCTCCTGCTTTAAGGAAAAGCCAGGTCCCGAAGTAGCTGTTAAAGATTTCATTCCCGCAATAGAAGCACCAATAATAGCAGCAATACCGGCAATTTCATCCTCCATCTGGAGAAACCGCCCATTCAAACGAGGGAGCTCAAGAGCCATAATTTCAGCTATTTCTGAAGACGGAGTGATGGGGTACCCTGCAAAGAATCTACATCCTGCAGCCAAAGCCCCGTGAGCCAATGCCTCGTTTCCTTGCCAAAACCGGACCTCAGGCATCCTCTTTTTCCTCCTTTACAGTTACAGCAAAATCTGGGCAAATATTTTCACACTGTCTACAACCTATACAATCTTCTGGTTTTTCGGGCTGAGCCTTTCTTTGTTCATTGAAACTAAGAACCTTTTTGGGACATACATTAATACACAAGCCGCATCCTTTACACCATGTCCGATTAATACTTACATCAAATTTTTTTGGCAACGTTGCCACCTCCCAATGAAAGGGACATTTAAATAATTTTATTAGGGTTAGCAAAAAAACAACTCTTCCAAAGAATATAGGTTTCTGTTTTTTTATTCAAGGTGATTTTTATTTTTTTCTTTTTATTTTTATTTTTTTATTGTGATAAAAAAGATAAAAATACAATACAAGCCTCATTTAGGGAATATCTAATGGTTTTAATTTAATTTTTCCCGAAATCTGGCTCTCTTAAATAATAAGCTTGAACTCTATCAGCAGGCGTATTCATATTTCTTCTTATATGCCCCAATTGAGCGATATTACCACCGGAAGGGATTAAATGAATACAATTTGAAACTTTTTCTTCAGGGAATAGCGTCATTATTCTGCTTTTATCATCACAAAGCCATTGGGAAGGGACATCTGAAGGTATCCGAGTCGCTATTTCGTGAAGATTAGTCGCGCAACAAAAAAGAGGCGGACAAAGAACATTCATCTCACCATCCTTATTATCATAAGCAGCACAGTACACTCCCCCCCGTCCTGCCCAAATAATGGGAATAGCAACAACTCCCATGCGTACTACAGGGAATGCCATGACCTCTAGAGTGGTGAGAGGAATTACAGAAATACCTAATCCTTTTGCAAGAGCGCATCCGTAAGCAAGCCCTACCCTCACTCCTGTAAAATATCCTGGCCCAACAGTCAACGCTACAGCAGAGATTTGATTCAGTGCAATATCTGTTAAATCAAGAAGTTTATTCACTAACTCCGGGAGTTTAGAGGCCTGTTCTCTCCCTATGTTCACATTTATTTCTCCTATGACAGTTCCATCTATCGACACTCCGAGATTAGTCCATCGGGTCGCACAATCTAAACCTAAAATAATATTTTGACTCATTCCAGCCCCTCCTTAACATCTGACAAAAGGGCGTAAAGGGCTTTTTCAGCTTTCGGACCTCTCGCAGATAAAGTTATTTCTCGAGTGTTTTGATTTTTTATTTCAAAGGAAAACAGCCAAACATCTGTATCAGGCACGGTAACGAGTCGATCAGGCCACTCTATGACTACTACAAATCCCTCGTCAATATATTCAAAAAGACCTAATTCATCTTCCGCCCCTTTATGTAACCGATAAAGATCAACATGAGCGAGTAATAATTGCCCTTTATACTCATTAATAAGAGTAAAAGAAGGACTTCGAACCCCACGAATACCCAGGCCATTACCAAGACCTCTGACAAGTTCCGTTTTTCCAGCTCCTAGATCTCCGTAAAGTAAAATGACGAGACCAGGATAGACATGATGCGACATAAATTGCCCCAAGAGAATTGTTTCTTCTGGAGATGAGGATATGAATTTCATAAGGCAGCCTCTTTTCCCTTTTATTTCCGCTTACCCGCAACACAAAAAATGAGAAGAGCTCCCCCCATAAAGAAGAGAATGACCCACAACGCAGAACCCCAAGACCACTCTTTATGCATATGTTTCATTCCAAACAGCCAAAACAATGCCATTAGAAAGGTTACAAGGGTGAGTCGTAAACCCTTTCTTCGAATCTCTTCCGACTTCTTGATCTCTTCGTCCCAATTAACTTTTCGCCTTCTCATGATTACCTCTCAGCTCTGCGAGGACTGTAGGGATATAATTTGCCACATCTCGCGCTAGAAGGCCATCTACACCCCGCTGACATGAGAGGCAAGAACCTGCTTGTCCGTGAATCCATGCCCCTGATGCGGCTCCTTCTAACAACGAAAAGTGATTCCCAGCAACAAGACATCCTATAATTCCTGTAAGGACATCTCCAGATCCAGGGATAGATAATTCAGGACCACCTCTGCTTATAATTGCAGTTTCTGCTCCGTTATCAATAATAGATCTATACCCCTTCAAAACGACAGTGCCCCATTCCATAGCTATGTCCCGAGCCGCTGCAAGCCTAGAACTAGCTATCGTTTGAGCGGAGGTTCCAAGCAATGTAGCAGCTTCACCTTCATGAGGAGTAAGAATAACATCACGACGCTTTCTCAGACACCCTTTCATTTCGGAAAGCCAATATAACCCATCTCCATCAATTAGCAAAGGATGAGCCCACTGGTTCCATAAAAAATCCATGAGGCGACGTCCTCTCTCCCCTCGTCCCAAACCTGGTCCCACAACAGTCATGGTAGCACGATTCTCCCATGAAAGCAGCGATTCTACCTCCTCTGGATTATCAAGAGGATGAAAAACTGCTTCCGGCAAAAAAGAAGATCCTGATTCACAAACTTCCGTTGGAGCTACCACTATTACTACTCCACAACCGCTCCTTAATGCACCCAAAGCGGAAAGCAAGGGGGCTCCTCGATACAAATAGCTTCCCCCAACAATGAGAAGAGTACCTCTCCCTCCTTTATGCAAACCCAGGGGGCGAGGAGACAAGTAAGCAGCTGTATTTTTCTCATCCCATAAAAAAGCTCTTGGTTTGTCATCAAGAATAGCTTCTGGAGAGACACCAAGATGAGCTACATAAAGCTCTCCCACTTTTTCAGATCCAGGCATAACTACAAGACCTGTCTTAGGAGCAAGCATTGTAATAGTTATTTCCGCATCTATACATGGCTCGTAAATTTCTCCCGTAACACCGTTAACTCCACTAGGAATATCAATAGAGACAATGCCACGCCTTCCCTGGAGTAAACGAATAGCCCTCTCTACTTCGCCTCGCGGAGCCCCTATGCTTCCAGTACCTAAAAGACAATCTACTACAATATCGTTTGATCGGAAAAGTATTCTCAGATCTTCATCTGAACACTCTGAAGAAAAATAGATAGGAATACAAAGTCTTTCTGCAATGTCTAAATTTATACGAGCATCTCCATGAATTTTCTCTTTAGGAGAGGTCAAAACTATCAGAGGATCGAGACCTTGTTCTTTAAAATGCCTCGCCATAACATAGCCATCTCCACCTTTATTTCCCGGACCAGCGACAATACAAATCTTTTGAGCGTAAGGATATTTTTCAACAACGATATGCGACGCTTCTTTCCCTGCATTTTCCATAAGAACAACACCAGGTATGCCCAGTTTCTTTATGGCATTTTCATCGGCTTGCCGTACACTTGAAACATCGTAAAATTTCAATTTCAGTCACCTCTTCTCGAGCACAACAAAAGCGAGGGCAAAATCTCCATCATGAGAAAGGCTCACATGGGCTAACAAACAGTGTTTATTCATCCACTGTTCTATTTGTGGAGAAAAAACAATTGAAGGGCCCGTTGAAAATCGACGAATCCATACTCCTCGAAAAACAATCTGAAAAAAGTCAAGACCGGAAGCCTTGACAAATGCCTCGCGTGCTGCAAAAGAAGCAGCAAGATGTCTCGCAGGAACGGGTTTCTTAAAGGCATAATCCTGCTCTTCTTCATGAAAAACCCTTTGAAGGAAGCGGCGATTCTTAACCAGTTCCCCAATTCTGGAGATACGGCATAAATCAACCCCTATGCCTTGAATCATCGATATAAATCCCCCTTTTAGATCTTTACACTTTTACACTATTTCACTATGTTTATTTTATACCATGCAATTTATGAAATCGCTCAAAAACAACCTTATAAAATCCTCTACATTAATCTCACAAATATAAGCAACGCATAAAGAACTATATAACAGCACTATCAAATATATGACGACACAGGCTTGGTTAAGAGAAAAACGCAAGAGTTAAAGTTGATAAAGAAAAAGGGGGGGACAAACGTGAATAATAACCAGTTGGGAGGAAATGAGCGATGACAAAGGCATGTAATCAATCAATCTTAGATCAGTTAGTATATAGTGCCGCTACCAAAAGATATATTTATGGGGCTGTTTTTTATATATCGTCCGATGATAAAAGGATTGATGCAATTAGTGCTTGCGGGGATATGCAGGAAGACAGCCACTATTTCATCGCCAGCATCAATAAGCTATTTGTATCCTCCATTATTCTAAGGCTCTCTGCAACAAAAATTTTAGATTTATACGATAAAATTTCTAAATATCTTTCTGACGAAATTCTCCGAGGTTTACATATTTACAAAGGGAAAGAATATTCTTATGACCTTTCCATTCTCCACCTTATTTCTCAGACATCAGGGCTCCCCTGTTATTTAACAGACAAACAAAATAACGGGGGGAAAGTGATGAAAGAACTTGAAGCAAGTATTGACCAACCTTGGCCTGTTGATAAAGTCATACAAAGGGTAAGAGAAATGAAAACACACTTTTCGCCTGGACAAAGAGGGTGCGCAAAATATACAGATACAAACCACCAAATTTTGGGGCTCATTATAGAAAACATTACAGGAGAACCTATACATGTCGTTTTAAGCAAGTTGTTTCAAGAATTGGGGCTCTCTCAGACGTACGTATATGAAGAAAGCAAAAGTGAAAAATTCGTTCCCATTCGATATAAAACTAAAATAATGCACATACCTATGTTTCTCAACTCTACGCGAAATGATATTATTTCCACAGCACGGGATCAAATGACATTTTTAAAAGCATTCTTTAACGGGTATTTTTTCCCTAAAGAACGACTTTCAGAATTAGAGAAATGGAATAAAATTTTCTTCCCCTTTCAGTATGGCATTGGGATAGAAAGATTTTCTCTGCCTCGCATTCTTTCCCCATTTCAGCCTGTGCCCTCTATGCTAGGGCATTGCGGTTCTACAGGTTCAGTAGCGTTTTATATACCAAATGAAAAACTATACATTACAGGAACAACAAATCAACAAGCTAAGCCGAATATCGCATTTCAAACTATGATAAAAATTATTCAGGCAACAAAAAGCCTCTCTCTGACGAAGACGGCTTGATTTCTTAAAAATGGTAAATGTCAGCTAAAGCTAATGTAAAAAAGAGCCTTTTATGACTCCTTCCTCATAACAAAAAGGCTTTCAGGGTTTCCCCCTGAAAGCCTTTAATCATCATATGGTGGGTGGTAGAGGAATTGAACCTCTGACCTCTTCCGCGTCAAGGAAGCGTTCTCCCCCTGAACTAACCACCCAACGACTTGGTATTCTACAGGTCTGTACCTGAATTGTCAACGTCTAGGAGAGATAAGACTTTTTTTAACTGTTTTTACTTTCCTTAGCCAGTTCCTTCCCTCTCCGCGTAGCAGAAGTAATGGCTCGGATAAAAGCACTTCGAACATCGCCTTCTTCTAGTTCATAAAGGCCTTCTATTGTGGTCCCACCAGGAGTTACAACCCCATCTTTTAACTCTGCCGGATGCTTCCCTGTTTCCAGTACAAGTCGAGCTGCTCCAATCATTGTAGCAGCAGAAGCTTTTAGGGCTAAATCTTTAGGAATGCCAACGCGAAGGCCCCCATAGGTAAGAGCCTCCAAAACTGTAAAGATATATGCTGGCCCAGAGCCAGATATGGCTGTTATAGCGTCAAGGTAGGGCTCTTCAGTCTCCTCTACCTCTCCCAAAAGAGAAAAGAGTTTTATAGCTGTATCCCGATCCTGATCCGTCGTATTTTGAGACAGAGTAAAAGCTGTAAAGGCCGCATTTACAGATGCACATATATTTGTCATTCCACGAACCCAATGAACTTCAGGCGCCACAGAAAAAAGCTGTCCTATCTGCACACCTGCCGCCATGGAGAAACATAGTTTTCCTTTTAATTCTTCAACGAGCAAGGAGATTACCGGCAACTGGATATGGGGTTTCAATGCAAAAAAAACCACATCTGCTTGACGAATTGCTTCTACATTGTCATGAAGAAGAACTATTCCCGCCTCTTCTAAATGTTTAGCCTTCTCTAGATTTTTATCCGCAGCCACCACATGGCAACCCTTTTGCGCTAATCCTTTCGCAACAGATCCACCTAACATGCCTGCTCCAATCACAGCAACGCGAAAAGTCATTTCATTCAGCCCCTTCTATTGTTCTTGTTCTCCCCAGGCCCTCGCCCATTCAAACATGCCAAGAGCCGCAGCAACACTAGCATTGAGAGACCCAGTTTCTCCAGTCATAGGGATACGGAAGAGAAGATCGCAGCGTTCCTTTACCAGACGAGACAATCCCTCTCCTTCTGCCCCTATCACGAGAATTGTACGTTTCGGGTAAGAAGCCTCCCAAAAAGATTGCTCTGCATTGTGATCTAGGCCAACAATCCAAAATCCCTCTTCTTGCAACCGTAACAACGTCTGTGCAATATTTGTTACAGCAATCATAGGAACGCGCAGAGCAGCTCCTGCACTCACCTTTACTACTGTACCACCAGGTAGTGCAGAGCGCCGTCGGGGGTAGATAACTGCCGCAGCCCCTGCCGCCTCTGCTGTTCTCACAATAGCACCAATATTGTGAGGATCAAGGATATGGTCTAATACAACGATCAATATATGTTTAGCTTGAGCATAAGGACTCTTAAGAAATATATCAAGGTCTATCTGTTCCACTGCCGTAATTCGGGCTATGACACCTTGATGAAGCTCTTTGGGGCACATTTCATCAAGAACCGATGGAGGTACCTTCTGAAAAATAACACTTGCTGACTTAGCAAGTGTTACAAATTCGTTAACAAAAGCCGATTGAGCTCTCTCTGAGATCCATAATTTTAAACATTTTTCCGGGGAATGCCGTAGTAAATCCAATACTGGCTGGCGACCCCATATAAATTCCTGATCGATGGCATCACGATCCTGTTTTTTCGCCATAACGTTCCTCCTTCTCCAGTTGCTTAGCATATTCATGCATATACGCCGCAGTATATCCTCGTTTCGAAGTCATGACTTCATCGGGAGTTCCCTGCGTGACAATTGTTCCTCCTTCTAATCCACCTTCAGGACCTAGGTCAATAATATAATCCGCCGATAGCAATACATCGAGGTTATGTTCTATCATCACCACAGTATTCCCCTGATCGACTATCCGATGGATGATCCTTAGAAGTTTTTTAACATCCGTATAGAAAAGTCCTGTAGTGGGTTCGTCAAGAAGATAGAGAGTGGGGCCTGTAAAACGTTTACTGAGCTCCTTAGCTAATTTAACTCTTTGAGCTTCTCCGCCACTCAAGGTTAAAGCAGACTGCCCCAATCGTATATACCCTAACCCTGCGTCTTGTATTAAAGCAAGTTTTGAGGATATACGAGGAATATCTTTAAAGAATTCGGAAGCTTCGTCTACTGTCATGTTCAAAACATCTGAAATATTACGCCCTTTATAACGAACTTCAAGGGTTTCTCTGTTATATCTTGTACCGCCGCATACATCACAATCAACGTATACATCAGGCATAAAAAGCATTGAGACCTTCACTGATCCAGCCCCACCACAAGCCTCACATCGTCCCCCCCTAACATTGAAACTAAAACGACCCTGAGCATATCCTCTTAATTTAGCCTCCGGCAGCTGAGAAAAAAGCTCTCGGATCAAGGTAAACACTCCCGTATATGTAGCGGGGTTTGAACGTGGGGTTCGCCCAATAGGGCTTTGGTCAACCATTACCACATTTTTAAACAGCTCTATCCCTTCTATGCCATCATGTTTCCCAGCTCTCTCCCGAAAATCTCTATCTAAAAGTCTTTTCATTCCTTTATATAATACGTCATACAGGAGACTACTTTTACCAGAGCCAGAAACACCACTGATGCATGTAAAAACACCTGCGGGAATCGATACATCAATATCCTTCAAATTATGATGAGCCACTTTCCTAAGAGTGAGCCATCCTACAGGGGGACGTACAAAGTCTCTTCGTATACATCCTGAAACTTCTCCCCGCAAATAAGGACCTGTCAAACCTTTCGTTTTGCGAATCTCTTCCGCCGAACCGGCACTAACAATTTCTCCCCCTCGCTCTCCAGCCCCTGGCCCCATTTCTATAATAGAATCAGCAGCAAGCATGGTCTCCCGGTCATGCTCTACAACTACAACAGTGTTTCCTAAGTCCCGGATAGACTGAAGGGTGCGAAGAAGGCGGTCTGTGTCTCTAGGATGAAGTCCTATCGTAGGTTCATCGAGTACGTACAAAACACCACTAAGTTTTGAACCGATCTGGGTTGCAAGCCTAATACGCTGACTTTCCCCTCCACTGAGGGTATCAGCTCTACGAAGAAGAGAGAGGTAGCCTGCCCCCACATCCACTAAGAAAGAGAGACGCTTTTCAAGTTCTAACATAACTTGTCCTACAATTTTATGCTCATTTTCCGAAAACTCCATGGCCTTTAAAACTGGTATAAGCCGATCTATAGGCGTTTCCATAAGGTCTCCTATAGAGTAGCCTTTAAGTCGAACCATAAGGGCTTCCTTACGGAGCCGTAATCCTTGGCAGGTCTGACAGAGATCCTCCACACGATATCCGCCAAGCTCTTCCATAACGTTCTCAGACTCTGTATCCCGCCATCGACTTTCTAGCCATGGAAGAAGTCCTTCGTAACGCCCCATATATTGGCGACTTTGCCCCTTATCTGTAAAAAACATGGGGAGGCGCTCATCAGAACCCCAAAGGATGAAGTCTTGAACTTTTTTAGAGAGGTTCTTATAAGGGATAGATAAATCCCAGTTTTTTTGAGTAGCAAAAGTATAAAGTTTACTCAACATATAGTGTTTTTTCTTCCACGGTAGAAGGGCTCCATCACTTACGGTACGACTAGGATCTACTGCCAATTCTTCGGAAAAATGCTCGTGACTTCCGAGACCTGAACAATCAGGACAAGCTCCATAAGGATTGTTAAAAGAAAAAAGCCTCGGCTCTATCTCGGGAAGCGCAACCCCACAATCAGGACAAGCATAATTTTCTGTTAAGAGCCGCTCTACGCCTCCGTCAGTGACAAGCAAAACATAGCCGTTACTTAAAGAAAGAGCCGTCTCTACTGCCTCACTAATTCGAGCCTTTCTGTCTTCTAAAACTTTAAGCCGATCTATCACCACTTCTATGGTGTGCCTTTTGTTTTTATCGAGAGGAATCTCTTCTTCAAGCCAATACACTGTTCCATCAACTCGAACTCGCATAAAACCCTTTTCTCTGTTTTGAAGAAAGAGGTTTTTGAACTCTCCCTTTTTAGCTCGAACTTGCGGAGCAAGAACTTCCAGACGCTGCTCCGGATAATCCTTATAAATAATATCCACTATTTCATCTAGAGAATGGCGAATAACAGGCTTCCCGCACGAAGGGCAATACGGTACTCCCAGCCTTCCAAAGAGAAGTCGAAGATAATCATAAACCTCGGTTACAGTTCCAACTGTAGATCTGGGATTATGAGATGTCCCCTTTTGTTCAATAGAAATAGCAGGAGATAAACCTGAAATATCGTCAACATCAGGCTTTTTTTGCATTCCAAGAAATTGTCTGGCATATGCAGAAAGAGATTCCACATAGCGTCTCTGCCCCTCTGCATAGAGGGTATCGAAAGCCAAGGAAGACTTTCCAGAACCCGAGGGGCCTGTAATGACAACTAATTTATTTTTCGGAAGAGTAACGCTTATATTTTTGAGATTGTGTTCTCTTGCTCCTCTTATGCTGATGAGATGCAACACGTTGCCACTCCTTCCCTTTCGATGCAGTTAAAATATCGCGAATTTGTGCCGCTTTTTCAAAATCTAAATGCTCTACCGCTTCCCACATAAGCTGTTCCAGATCAGGCTGAGAGTACGTCTGAACCGGCAAAGTTCTCTTCTCTCCACCGCCTATTTCTTGCTTTTCTTCAAAAACAAGTTCTTCGGGGAGTAAGTTTTGGATAGATTTATACACAGATTGAGGTGTAATGCCATGTTCTACATTGAAATCCATTTGGATTTCCCGGCGACGACGCGTTTCTTCCACAGAGGTACGAATACTTTCTGTCTCTTCATCAGCATAGAGAATAACTTGTCCCTGAATATTTCTAGCCGCTCTCCCCATAATCTGAATCAAAGACCGGTGGGATCGTAAAAAACCTTCTCTATCTGCATCAAGAATAGCCACGAGAGAAACTTCTGGAAGGTCCATTCCCTCTCGTAGCAAATTAATTCCTACGAGAACTGAAATATCGCCGCTCCGAAGATCACGAATAAGCTCAGCTCGTTCAAAAGCGTTAAGCTCGGAATGAATGTATTTTACTTTAAATTGTAATTCTGATAGATATTCAGCCAGGTCTTCTGCCGATTTTTTAGTAAGGGTTGTTACAAGTGCCCGCTCATTACGAGCTATAACATCCCTAAGACGGCCGACAAGGTCATCAACTTGCCCCGTAGCTGGGCTCACAATAACTTCCGGATCTACCACCCCTGTAGGGCGTATAATCTGTTCCACTATGCTTAAAGAGACCTTCTTCTCCCAATCACCAGGAGTAGCCGAGATAAAAATAACCTGCCCCATATGTTTTTTAAACTCTTGCCAATTCAATGGTCTATTGTCTAAGCAGGAGGGTAAACGAAAACCATTTTCTACCAGCGTCAATTTACGAGCTCTGTCGCCATTATACATACCACGAACCTGCGGCAAGGTAATATGAGACTCATCTATTACCATAATAAAATCATCGGGGAAGAAATCAAGAAGCGTACCTGGAGGTTCTCCGGCTTCCCGTCCATCCAGATAACGAGAATAGTTTTCTATCCCCGAACAGTATCCTACTTCTTGGAGCATCTCCATATCGTAACGAGTACGCATTTCAAGTCTTTGGGCCTCCAGCAATTTTCCCCGTTCCTTAAGGAGACAAACTTGCTCCTCAAGTTCCTTTTGAATATCTTCCATAGCTTGATCTATAGCATCGCGACTGGTTATATAGTGCTGAGCTGGGAAAATCGAAGCTTTTTCAAGCTGCTTCACTGAACGGCCACTTACTGGATCTATCTCATCAATACGTTCTATCTCTTCGTCAAAAAAAGCTATACGGAGGGCAGTGTCGTTGCTATATGAGGGAAAAACTTCAATAATATCGCCTCGAACACGGAATTTCCCTGGCTCCAAAAGCATATCGTTTCGCTCATAATAACTATCTAGAAGACATTCCATGAACTTCCTGCGCTCCCACTCTTCTCCCACAGCAAAAGGGAATATAACTTTTTCGTACATCTCTTTTTTCCCTAAACCGTAGATACACGATACACTTGCCACTACAATAACATCGCGGCGTTCAATAAGAGCTTTTGTCGCAGCAAGTCGCAATTTCTCTATCCGATCATTCACAGAGGCATCTTTTTCTATGTAAGTATCACTTGAAGGGATATAAGCCTCCGGCTGATAGTAATCATAGTAACTTACAAAATAATGAACCTCATTCTCTGGGAAAAAACCTTTGAACTCTGTATAAAGCTGCGCCGCCAGCGTTTTATTATGTGCTAAAACTAACACTGGTCTATCAAAAGAAGCTATGACATTTGCTACAGTAAAGGTTTTTCCACTACCAGTTACCCCTAAAAGGGTTTGGAAACGATGCCCTTGCCGCAAAGATTGGGTAAGAGCTTCGATGGCCTCCGGCTGATCCCCTGATGGAGGCCAGTCTGCTTCAAGATTAAATAAATGAGCCATCACTCTAGAACTCCTTTAGTTTTACATGCTTTACTAATATCTTTTTATTTTATCCCTTTTTACAACAAAAGAGCGTGCCCGCTTTTGCAGACACGCCCTTGTTTCTTCTCTACTTTTTATGCAGGATTCCCGACAACTCCAGGCCTTCCTGCCCCTGTACGAACCTGACTTTTCTCTTCTAGATCCACATTTCGGGTAGGTTCTTCTCTCTCCGCACTTTCTCCACCAGAAATGCCAAGAAGCTGGTCAAGCTCTTTCCCTTCAATAACCTCTTTCTCAAGAAGGGCTTCTGCTACAAGGTCCACTTGATCCTGGTTTTCACTTAATATATTTTTAGCCTTCTGATAGCAACTATCGATAAGGAATTTTATTTCCTGATCGATCATATAGGCTACATGATCACTGTAATTTCGATCTTCCGTGATATCCCGTCCCAAAAAGACTTCCTGATGTTTATGGCCAAGCTTAACGAGACCTAATTTCTCGCTCATACCGTATTCAGTAACCATTTTACGAGCAATGAATGTTGCTCGTTCTAGATCGTTACCGGCTCCGGTTGTCACATCCCCAAAGTTGAGTTCCTCAGCTATTCGTCCGCCAAGAAGCACTGTAATCTGGTTTATCAGCTCCACCTTTGACATAAGGAAGCGATCTTCCACAGGAAGCTGAAGAGTGTATCCAAGAGCCATATGCCCTCTAGGGATAATAGATATCTTATGCACCGGATCACAATCAGGAAGATACTTCGCTACCAAAGCATGCCCCGTCTCATGATACGCTATGATGCGTCGTTCTTTATCGCTAATTAGTCGACTTTTGCGTTCTGGTCCAGCTATGACTCGGTCAATGCCTTCTTCAAACTCAGCCATGGTTATGAGATTCTTCCCAGCCCTTGCGGCAAGCAGAGCAGCTTCATTCACTAAATTAGCAAGGTCCGCCCCTACAAAACCGGGGGTTCGGCGAGCTACAACACCAAGGTCTACATCTTTATCTAATTTCTTATTGCGAACGTGGACCTCTAGAATTTCCTCTCTCCCTTTTACATCTGGGCGATCTACAACTACATGCCTATCAAACCGCCCTGGGCGGAGAAGAGCTGGATCAAGAATATCCGGCCTATTGGTCGCCGCGATAAGGATAATCCCTGTAGACTCGTCAAAACCATCTAGTTCCACTAACAACTGGTTCAAGGTCTGCTCGCGCTCGTCATGGCCGCCACCAAGTCCTGCTCCACGCTGACGACCGACGGCATCCATCTCATCGATAAATATAATGCAAGGCTGATACTTTCTTGCTTGCTCAAAAAGATCTCGCACACGCGCAGCCCCAACCCCAACAAACATTTCTACAAAATCGGAGCCACTGACACTAAAGAAGGGTACGTCAGCCTCTCCAGCTACAGCTCGAGCGAGAAGGGTTTTCCCTGTTCCCGGAGGTCCCAGAAGCAACACCCCTTTAGGAACCCTCGCCCCTAACGCCTTAAACTTCCCTGGATCACGGAGGAATTGAACGACCTCACTGAGCTCCTCTTTCGATTCGTCACATCCCGCCACATCCTTAAACGTTACCTTCGGGCGATTATCAAGGAAGAGCTTTGCCTTGCTTTTAGCGAAGTTCATGACCTTACCTCCGCCACCCTGCATGTTATATAAGAAAAATATCCATACTCCTATAAGTAACAAGGTAGGGAAGAACGACGAAATCATTGTCGCCCACCACGGAGTTTTCTGGGGAGGAGTAACTTCTACATTAACCCCCTTCGCTGCAATCTCCTTTGCAAGATCACCAGTTCCAACTACTTCCGCCTGGAAATTTCTGCCGTCTATAAAACGTCCACTTATAGTATTGTCTTTAATAGAAACACTTTTAACCTGGCCCGTATTCACAGCGGTCAGGAACTCGGAGTACGTAATTGCTTCTGCTTGCTGGGGGTTGTGAACTGGTGAAAGGAAAACATTCACCAAGCTGACCACAAGCACAACGAGAATCAAATACAACCCGAGATTCTTGATCAATCGGCCCACTAAATATCGCCGCCTCTCAGTAAATTGCCCTCTATAGGGCTATTCTTGTACATCCACAACGTGGATTGAAGGAAGATTTCTCCATTTGCCAGCATAATCTAACCCATACCCTACCACGAATTCATCTGGAATATCAAATCCCTTATAATCTACTGACACTGGAACTTTACGCCGCTCCATCTTATCAAGAAGAACACACACACGAACACTTTTAGGATGACGCTCCTTCATCAATCGAATGAGGTAAGAAAGAGTTAGGCCCGTATCTACAATGTCTTCTACGATAAGAACATGTTTCCCTTTAATGCTCGTATCAATATCCTTGTTTATTTTAACAACACCACAGGTTTTCGTGGAGTCCCCGTAGGAAGATACTGCCATAAAATCCATAATAACATTCACATTATTTCCAATATGACGAACGAGATCAGAAAGGAAAACAACGGCTCCTTTCAATATCCCCACTGTTACCAAATCTTCTCCAGCATAATCTTGAGCGATCTGTTCCCCAAGCTCCTGTACCTTTTTCGATATGGTATCCTTCGACAGGAGCACTTCCGACACTACATAGTTCATTCTACCGTTCCCCTTCCAGGGCTGAAGCCAGAAGCGTCAGCTTAAAAATGATCCAGGGGCCTTCTTCTTTCACGACATTATGTGAAGCCCCCCATTGTGGTATCCAACGCCATCCGCCAGGACCTTCTAAAACAGGCCAGAAATCAAAGAGCCACCACGGAATAGCTTTCCGTTCTTCTTTAGAGAGAGTGGCACTGATAGCGGAGACAGTAGTAATACGAAATTTTTTGCCCTCTTGTAAAGAATATATAACACATCTAGAAGAAAGAGGATATTTTTTGATCGGGGGTAAAGAACGAACCTTCTCCCATTCCACACTCCATCTTCCCCATCTGAAACTACAACCCTCTCCTTCTAGGAGAATTTCTTGATCTTCAGCGAGAGTATTATACAGGACTTTAGGATTTATCCATACTATAAAATCAGATCCACAATATACAAAACTTTCTTTTTCCCACTGGAAAAGCCATCGTCCAGATTTTTTGATAGTATCAATGAGATTTGTGAGACGATGCCTTGGAAGAGCTTTAAGGCGAAGATCTCGACCTACTGCACGGATAAACCAGGCCAGATCTCGTTTCGATAAAGAACGAGCAAAAGAAACATCCGCCGCATATTGGGCTAGTGGGAAATCCCGTCTTCCTTCTAACAAAAGAGCCTGTCCGGTTTCCTCCTCTTCCGTTCTATACTCCTGCATATCTTTTGCCAACGCTACTAGATGCTTTCGAGTAGCTGAATTTACTGTTCGTTCCAAAAGAGGTAGGATTTCGAGGCGAATTCGATTCCTTGTATAAGTAACGTCAACGTTCGTTATATCTTCTCTCCAGGAAATTCCTCGAGAAGATATAAGCTCTCTTAATTCGTCACGCCACCAATTTATGAGGGGCCGAACAAAAAGACCACGCACTTCTGGAATTCCCACAAGTCCAGACGGGCCTGTCCCTCGGCATATATTAAAAAGAACCGTCTCTGCTACATCATTAGCCGTGTGGCCTAGTGCTATTATTACGGCATTATGTTTTTGAGCCACACGTCTTAAAAAATCGTAGCGGATCCTTCGAGCTCCCTCCTCTACAGATTCTCCCTTGCGAAGAAGATCTGGCACAGAAGAATGTTCTATACATACTCGACAACCCCACCCCTCTCCTAGATGGCGGACAAAAACCGCATCATCTAGAGAGCTCTGATCTCGAATTCCATGTTCCAAATGGGCTACGATAACTTCATAAGGCCAAAATTGAACAAAAAACCACAGGAGGGCCACGGAGTCGCTACCGCCTGAGACAGCGACCACTGCCGGGCCTTTTTTATCTGCCCAGCCTTGCTTTTGGGCTATAGCCCAAAAGCGGCGACGTAAATATGATAAGGACATTTCGAAGGGAAGATCTTTGTCTACGCTTTTCACACCATTCATCACTCCACCTCCACTAATACGAGGTGAAACAAAAACGGCGGGAGACATGGCTCCCGCCTGTTATCTTTAAATATTGGTGGCGGTGACTGGAATCGAACCAGTGACACTGCGGGTATGAACCGCATGCTCTAGCCATCTGAGCTACACCGCCTAAAAAAATGGTTGCGGGGGCAGGATTTGAACCTGCGACCTTCGGGTTATGAGCCCGACGAGCTTCCTGACTGCTCCACCCCGCGATGTAGTTTTACCTAAAATAAAAACTCGACGAATTCTTTTATGGTGCCGGACGCGGGACTCGAACCCGCACGGACTTTTCGGTCCCCAGGATTTTAAGTCCCGTGCGTCTACCTATTCCGCCAGCCCGGCCAGCACTCAGACATTATAAGGAGGACTCCCAGTTTAGTCAAGGGGCGGAATTAGAAACATGAAGAATATGTGGAATGACAATCACAATTACCTCATTTTTTTCCTTCTCCGTGTTATGAGAAGCAAACATTGTCCCTAGAAAAGGCACGTCTCCCAAAACTGGAACTTTATAATGATTTTCCCGTTTCTGTTCCTTAAAAAGACCCCCTATGACAAAAGGCTCTCCGTCACGAATCCGAACAGTAGTTTCAACCTCTCGGGTACTCGTTTCTGGGTAGGTTTCTCCCCTTGCTCCCTCTCGCCATGACAAGACTTCCCCCGTTCGAATAGCTAAATCTATTGTAACTATCTGATCTCTTCCTATGAAAGGGGTCATTTCCAACTGAGGCCCCACTTCTTCGGAAACATAAGAAGGATTGCCAGCTTCGTCGCGGACAGAAACATAGGGATACTTCTGAACAAGACGAATTTTCGCCTTAGTTCCCTCTACAGCAATAACCGATGGCTCGGCCAGAACATGTCCTTTCTCTTCTTTTTCTAACATAGATAGAAGAGCATCAAGTTTCCTCATAGTACCTGTTAAAGTTTCTACTACAGGAGAATCCTTTTCTCCAGAGCTGTACTGATACCTTACCTTTCCGGGGCTGCCTCCGCCTTGATACTCTAAAAGCCAATGACGATAAATTGAGTCAATACATGAAGCGACTTCTTCCCCCGCTCGGTCAGACACCTCTACTATTCGAGCTTCAATCATGACCTGTTTCCCAGGATGATCAATAACTGAAAGCAACTCTTCAACCTTTAAAAGATCATCTTCTACCGCCGTAATGTAAAGAAAGTTCCTTCTTTTATCTTCAACTACTTTACGTAAACCTGTAAGACGCATAATTATGTTCCTGACCTGAACTACATCGCTATAGGCTAAATGATACGCTTTTGTTCTGGCCATCCCCAGTTTTTTACCAAGATCCTCAGAGGACCCAATCCATAGAGTTGTATCACCGAGAGTAGCAAAGCGAAGACCTTGAGTCTTTAATATATATCCGAAAGCTACATCGGCAGGAAGATTTTTAAGAGTAAGGGTTATATTCTTCTGAGGAACAGAATCATCGAGGAGCAAATTCACACCCCAAAACTCCGCAAAAAGACGAAAAACATCCGTAAGTCTCACTTCTCTTAAAGAGAGTGAGATAGGTTTCGAGTACTCAGAAAAATTTGTAATTTCTTTTCTTTTCTGTATAAGAGGCCCCCTCTCCTTTTGTAATATTTTTACAAAAGAAATATGCTTTTTACCATTCCCCCCATCCTTGAGGGAAATGTGCATGCCATCTTCGTGTAATAAATTCATAAAAGTATGGCCATTTTCTTCCCAGGCCCGAACTGAAAACAATAGAGGGAAAGGATAGTCTTTCTCCCACTTTTTTGCAGGGAGAAAGACTCCTGGCCATTTCAATAGACTTTCTCCTTCTCCACTGTTACGTATCTCTGGAAATGGTAAGGAAATACCCGATACTTCCATACAAACCTTCTGATCCCCTATCTGTTTAACTTTAACCCCAAGCATAGTAGGGAAATCTTCACACCAAGCCACACTACTTGTACAGATACAAACAAAAATAAAAAAGATAGATTTTTTCATGAAAGAAACATATTCTTTTTTTAATAATATCAATGACCCTCAGCACCTTGAAAAGAAGAATTTTCCCATTTTTCCCCTATCGCCACAAATGAATGCTGCCCCCCTACCTCTAATTCCACATTATCTATGGAGATATGACGGAACACTACCTTTTGGTCTCCTAGCACTTCTTTTTCTCTTACAATGGTGCCCTCTTCTCCGCTAGACAACATATCCACGAGGGATAAATTCCCCCCCTCCCCCAGTAGAACGCCAGAGATGCGCATAAGAGGATGAGAAGCTTCCTCTTCCTTTCGTTTTTCTAAAGATTCTCTTCGAGAGCTTATAAATGGGGATAGTTTTCGTGGGAGTGCAAAAAGTTGCTCTCTATTCCCTTTACTTTCTACTTCGCAACGAAGAAAAGTAGCGAGAGTTTTTATATACTGCTCGTCTTCATGTGAATTTTCGTTACATTGAGGAATCTGAGCCTTTTTTGATTCCATCACATCACCATAAACTGCGACATTTTGGGGGAACCAGATATAACCTAAATATAAAAAAACAAAAGAACCACTAAGAAGACTGAGTAGAGATAAAAATTTCCATAGACTATATTTTACTGTCACTTTGTTTTTCACCTATCTTTCTTATATCAAATGAAATGTGTAAAAAAACTTCTTCTCGACAGGGATATAGTTCCCCTTGCTGTAAATGTGCTAAGCCATAAAGTTTTTCGCTTTCTTTAATAAAATCGACACACTGAGAGTAGAGCCCTCTACATTCCATACGTACAAGATTCGGTTCCTTCTGATCTTCGTAAAACCTTGCAATAGTCAACCCACATTTTTTTGCCAGATCATAAAGTCTCTTTCTCGGGCTCGGGGAAGAAGCTGTATCTCTTTTATATTTTTCTTCAACTTGCTTTAAGATTTTTTCGTAAAGAGAGACTTGCTGCATTAAACACGCAACCTTTTCCTCTACTCGTTGCTTTTGAAGGCTTACTTGTAGCAATCGCGTCCTCGCTGTTTTTTGTCTCACAACCATGCAACATAAAATAAAGAAACAGACGAGAATAAATACTCCCCATGTCCCCTTGAAAAAACGCAGATACAGTGAACTTTTCTTCAATGAGATCGCTCGCATCTCTTGCTCTGGGTTATTTTCATTTTAAACAGAGCAAAATCACCTTCCCACGAGAGGAGAGGGCAGCATATCTCTTCTGAAGGAAAAAACTCAGAAAGAGAATCTCTCCACAACAATATCTCATCACCTCTACCCTCTCCTACCAAAAGAACAGACTTTTGGTCAAAAGAAATTTCTTTAAGAAAAACCGAATCGGGAAGATTGCTTGTGAGAATCTCTAAAAAACGCCCGAAGAAAAATCTTGATTGTTGAAAAAACGAGATCCAATTTTTACATTCAGAACATAATGTCGTATATTGATGATCTAACTCTTTTTGCAAAATCGCCATCTGGGCTATTTTATTCTGCATGTATCCTATATTTTCCTCCATTTTCATTCCACATTTCTTTCCGTTATGCAAGGCAAATCCCAAGGAAAAAGTAAAAAATGCAACCACGCCCCACATAATCCCTTCTTCCCATTTGTTAAGGAGGTCTCTTTTTCTGCCTTTTATATAAGATGGAAGCAAATCCATAGATAAACTCATGAGAAATCCCTTAACGCTACGCCCACTGCGACTTCAAAACCATCTAAATCAAACCCATTTTTTTCTATTTTCCATTTCTTCCATGGAGATAGTGCTGGTATAAACGAAGGAAGAATTTGCGTAATTTCATTCTTCATGTCTTTGCACCCCCTAAGCCAGTATTGTCCCGAAAGATTTTGAATATCTTTTTCGCACAGAGCTACTTCCATGTGGATCTGTTCCACTGTTTCTTTTAAAGGGAGAATAGCACTTCGTATATCTTCATTTTCAGAAATGATAAGAGACGTTATTTCTTCTTCATCTCGAAAAGCAAGCATCATTGGCTCTCTCTCTAAAGAATCGACCCCTTTAAAGGCTCGCAAAAGACTTATTTGAGGAGGTTCAAGGCAGGCTGCACCTATTCGAGATTTTTTTAAAAGTTTCATAAGTTTCAAAACATGACATTTCTTTATAGCCGCAGTAAGAAAACAATGTTGCCCCTTCCGCCCATCGGACAGCTCTAGAGCAACACTGTCTCTACACGTATCATCTAAGCCCATCCCAAAAATTCGTTGAAACTCCCATTTAAAAGCCTCTCGCAATTCTTTATGAGACATTAAAGGGAAACACAAAGTATGCAAAGCCGTTTCCTTTAGCATAAAACTTATGTTCATTAACGGATTCAGCGGTAGAAACGATTCCTTTTTCAAGGACAAGAAAAGAGAGAGCCAATCCTGTGTCCGATCAAAAATATTCTTTTCCTTTGGGGATGGCAACTTTAATGCTTGCTTAACATGCAACTGCCCTTTTTCCCAGTCTAGATGAATATATCGAACCACCCGTTTCTCTATAGAAACCCCAGTGAGGGGAATTTTCTTCCATTTTTTCCCCCAAGGGAAGTTCCACAAAAAAATCACCTCTCTTTAAAGGTTTCCAAAAGACCAATAGATACTTCTACAGGTAGGGTAATGCACTAGACACTCCACCTTTATAGCTGTTGATCCCTTCCTCCCTTTAGAACAAAACCATATATATCGATCATCCTGAGATGATCTGAAATATGGAGGCATCCATTTTTCCCGATCTTCGTAATAAACACCACAATCCAAAGCTACAACTTGTACCTCTACTCCATTAAGATTCAAAATTTCATATTCAGGGGGTAACAAATTATAAGGAGGTACCCCTTCTTTCCTAGCATAAAAAATCCATTCTTTCCCTTGTTGATGATATGTTTTGATCCAGTGAATTCCTTGATAGACTCCAAAAAGAGAGCTGTGATAAAGTTTTACCCAGATATCCACAACATCAGTCATCCATAGATTGTCTTCCAGGAAAGAATAGAACCAAGGGATTAACATGGAAAAATAAGCCAAAGAGATTAATATCACTATTACTACGAATCCTCCGCTTTTAGAGGCATATTGCGTAGTCGAAAGGCAGTGTTTACTTCTTGGCTCTTTTTTTTGTGCTTTACTAAAAAGCAAACTTCTAGAACTCCTTTCTCCTCGTTATAAGCAAAAGATGCTTTTTCTATGCCGCTTACCACTGGTTGCGAGTTTTGATATGTAACATCGTGACAATATAGCTCTGGACCTCCACTTGGTCCCATCTTTACATATATTTTGGCAGCTCTAAGCAAATGTAAGGAAGCACCAACTGGGATACTTGCAACATCTTCACTCAATTCGGATAATTGTAATATTCTTCCCCGTATCCCCTTCAATCGCAAAGGGCGAGAAGCTCCTGGGAAAATCACCCAATTAAAAGTTTTTCCTGCTTTTCCTGTCGTTCCTCTAAGCTTATTAGGTGAAGGAGGAACAGAGAGAACCACCTCTTGTTTTTCTGGAAAAACTGACTGTACTTTATTGGCAGTAGGGACGGCATAAACTATTCGAAGCTCATCTCCCCAGTCAATGCCAAGGTTCTGAGCTCTATTGTTCGGAACAATAGTTACTGGCTTTCTCCATGCTCCAAGAGCTGGTATATCACTAAAGGTCTTTTGGTACTCTTCTGGCACTCCAGGAATCCCCAAGGCTCCATTGAGAACTTTAGGCATTAAAAGAGCTATAGCATGAGCTGTTTTTACTTGCGTTTTTCTTTCCAAAACCATAAGAGACACACAATCAGACATTCCTCGCCAGCCCCATAATAAAGCTGTGCTTACCATCGCTCCTACGAAGAGGGCCATAAGAACTTCCGGAAGACATAAACCATAATATTTCCTTCTATCTCCAGATTGAAAGTTCATAAATTTTTTCATGATTTTTCAGGTCCCCTTCTACAAATGAGCAAGAAAAAACTGAAACTATGATATTGCAAGAATTTACAAGCTTCTTCTCAATCCAAAAGCCTAAATCTGGAGAGGAAAAGTTGTCCTCATCCCAGCCATATTCCGCTACGTAATGAGCAGCCCAGCAACCAACGAAAGATTTATGGTTTCGAGAAATGAAAGCCATAATATTGGTAAGGGTATAAAACACACTTGTTAAAAGAAGAGAACCTATTAAAAGACCTATTAAGGCTTCGACAAAGATAAAACCTTCAGACTTTTTCTCGTCTTCAGTTACATAACCCTTATCCATACCCAAGGTTCTTCACCACTTACATAGGGTGTTTGGGGCTCTTCCGAAGAGCTGGATGAGCCATATAGTCCATTTTCTTCCGCCCGTTGTTCTATATACCGAGAAACTTTCTTTTTTATGGGACCGCAACCTATAAAAAGTTTTTCCTCATTTCCATACAAAGAAAAAGATTCGGCCTGAATTTTTCTATCAAGATACGTTTCGAGGCACGTTATATCAAAAGTAGATGGATCATTAATTTCTGCATCTTCTTCCATAGAAAACATGAGATAAGCAACTTTAATAGACCTCAAATCAGATATAATTCGAACCGCCTCCGCAGAAGCCATAGCCCGAGAAGCTGCAATCATTAACCCCCCTGATAAGAGCCCCATGATCATGAGAACCACAAGCAGTTCTATTAACGAAAACCCCTCTGTTTTTCCTTTAAATCCTTTCACTTTGTTATTTTCGCTCCTTTCCCTATAAATTTGTTACAACACAAGGCTATGCACAGCTCTCATAAGAGGCATAAACAGAGCTACAACCATAAAGAGAACAAAAATGCCGATTACAAGTGTAAGGACAGGCTCCATAAGGACTTCAACCCTCTTGAAATCTGTAGCGAGGCTCTTCTTATTTTGTTCTGCTTCTTTTTGAATCACCCATTGCAGAGTGCCTGTCTGTTCCCCTAAAGAAACCAGAGGAGCAAAAGCAGAAGGGAAAAAAGAGTGCTCTCGAAAAGCTCTCCCCAGGGGTACTCCCTGACCAAGTTTCTGAGCCACTTCCTCCCAGATTCTTTGGACTCCCTCATGACCGGTAGCATTTCCTGTCAAGTGAATAGCTTTTAACAAGGGCATTCCCGCCTCTAAAAGAGCTGCCAATATATACAGGCTTCGAACCAATAAAAATTTTTTTCTAAAAAAACTGATAGAACATCTCTGATAATTAAAACGATCAAAGGGAAACCCTTTTCTGAAATAGTGCCAGATAACCACAGAAAATACCAAAAACATCAACGTTAATAGCCTTATAAATTTCCGTCTCTCTGATAAAAAAATAATAAGCCTCGTTATTTTAGGAAGAGGGATATTCAGTCTTTTTAAAAAGTCCTCTATTTCAGGTAAGACTTTATTAAAAAGAATTCCAAAGACAAAACAAGCTAAAATTCCTATAAAAGCGGGATAAAGCCATGCTGTAAAAAGCTTCCGATGAAAATCAATTTTTTGTTCAAAGAAAAGCGACAATTGCGATAGCATTTTAGGAAGTTTTCCACTTTCTTCTCCGGCCTTTACAATAGGAACAACTCCAGGAGGCAAAAAAGCACTTTCATATAAGCTATCACTGAACGCCAACCCCTTCTCTAAATTTACTCTCAAATCTTTAATAAACGGAATAAAAGAAGCTTTGGGGCACTCTTGCTCTATTACAACAAGAGCTAATGATATAGTTCCCCCTGCTTGCAGGATAGAGGAAAGTTGAGAAAAAAAGCTCGCTAAGAAACGAGAAGAAAGACGGCGTTTACCTCTTGAAGGGAAAGAAAAAAGTTCCGCTGATACATGTCGCCTCAAGTAGACAGGCATAAGGCCTTGTGCTTGAAGTTTTTGTGCTGCGTCTTTCTTTGATGAAGCTTTTATAGAGCCACTCGAAATTCGTTCTCCATTTGAAGTCGAACGAGCACGGTACCGGAAAATCACTTTTCTCTTAACCTCCCTTTAAAGCAGAGAAATTTCTTCCACAGACGTTTCTCCTAAATACACTTTTTCCATTGCATTCTCGCTTAAAGTTTTCATTCCTTCTTTTTTAGCCTGAACACGAAGTAACTGCGTTGGCTCTTCTTGCAAAAGAAGACGACGTATATTTTGAGTTATGAACATGAGTTCAAAAACTCCAGTCCTTCCTTTATACCCAGTCCCTTGACAATAATGACATCCTCTCGCTGTGTATTTTTTACCCACGCCTATATCAGAAAGAACTGCTTTGCAATAAGGGCAAAGAAGACGTATCAGTCGCTGAGAAAGAACTGCTTTTAGAGCCGATACAACTAGAAATGGAGGAACTCCCATTTCCATCAGGCGCAAAGGAGCACTTGCTGCATCCTCCGTGTGAAGAGAAGATAAAACGAAATGCCCCGTAAGTGCTGCTCTCATGGCGAGCTGCGCTGTTTCAGGATCCCGAATCTCGCCGACCATAATAACGTCAGGATCTTGTCGCAGAATTGAGCGCAAAACAGAATGAAAAGAACGACCTGTTTTTTCGTCTACCTGTACTTGTGTTACACCTTCATGTGTACGTTCTACAGGATCTTCCACAGTTGTTATATTCAGAACATCGGCATTCATTTCGTCAATTAAAGCGTGCAAAGTTGTTGATTTTCCACTCCCAGTAGGTCCTGTAACAAGGAACATTCCTTCTCCTTTATTGAGAATATTTCTTAGTTGATCGAGCTCACTACTGCCAAGTCCTAATTTTTCAATATTCTCAGGAGATGCCGATGGGTCCAGGAGGCGAAGAACTAATTTTTCTCCGTAGAGCGTCGGTAAAGAAGAAACTCTGACATCTATAGGCATAGACAGAGATGGATGGAGACAAAAACGGCCATCTTGAGGAAGTCTCTTTTCTGCTATATCCATAGATGCAAGCAACTTTATTCGAGAAATCACAGATGGATGAAAATCAGGAGAAAAGACATACGTAGGGTAGCAACATCCATCAACTCTATAACGGATACGGCTAAAATCTGCGAAAGGTTCTACATGTATATCAGAGGCTCTACATGTTAAAGCTTTTTCGATAATAGAATCTACAAAACATACAACTGAGTTAGGAGATGATAAGCTTACTTCCCCTTCTTTATTACCTTGGAGGCCATAAACGATTTTGCGGATCTGGGAGAGAGGAGCTAGAAAAAGTTTAAGGTTCATATGGGTCGCATTATGTATATAACGGAGTTTATCTGCGTTAAAAGGGTCAAAAAGAGCTATTTGAAGTTCATTTTTTTCAGGAATACATGAGAGAGGAAGAATGTCTAACCGTTCTATCTGTTCCATAGTAAAAAAAGCCAACGCCTCTTTATTAGGAGGGGAAAGAGGCAAAAATACAATAGGAAGCTGCGTAAACATTCGCATGAGAGCAAGAAGACGATCTTCTAATCCTGGCGAAAGATGTAAAAACTCGGCAATAGGAAAAGATGTACGACGATATTTTTCATAATTATTCTTAATAAGAGGTCCTGTCACTTCGTCTTTCAAAAGAAAAGCAGAAAAGTTTTTCCATGTTCTCTCATCTAAAAACACAATATCACCACGTGTAAAGAAAGATATAGAAAAGCTATAAATAATATAATAAAGAATAACATATTAAGAGATTATTTTCTATAAAGAAAATATGGAATAGAAAGACTTAAGGGAAGTAGTACTTATATAATGATCGTTTCAGTGAAGGGAAATACTCTTTCTGTTCTTTTCGTTTCTTTACACGCTTTTTGTCAGTTCTCTATCATTCCAGAATGTAAGGCA
>NZ_DHCG01000013.1:0-79759 GCF_002398115.1 Aminobacterium sp. UBA4908 | reverse complement strand
ATTTGAGGCAAAAAGCAATGATTTGCCAAACGATATGGAAGGCAAACTTACATCTTTATTTGAAGCGGCTTCAAGTTGCAACAAACAAGAGATTGTTTCAACTCTAAAAGAAATTGTGCCACGCTGTAAATTTAAAGAATAATTTTTTCTTAAGGAGGCTTAACTTAGCTATGCCTTATGTTATTAAAAAAGCAACAATTGGAGATATAAAAGGAATTGCATCTCTTCACAAAGAGCAATTTCGAGATCATTTTTTAGGGCATTATCCTATATTTATTATAGAGAAATTTTATGAATCTTTTTTAGACACCCCTTTGTTCTTTGCGGCACTTCGAGAAAATAATGTAGTTGGATTTGTTATGGGAGGAGATTCCGCAAAACTACAAACATGTAAAAAAAATTTTATTAAGAAAAATCTCTTGATGATTTTATTATCTACTATATGTATACCCTCTCTATATATAGATGCTTTATACCGTGTAAAACAAATGAAGAATAAACCAATAGAAAAAAAAGTTCAAACCTCTTCTTCGAAATCTATTCGTCTTTTATCAATTGCTGTTTCGAAAGAAATGCAGGGAACAGATTTAGCTTCTACTCTTGTCAGTACTTTTGAACAACACTTAGAAGGAGTACTTCAATATGGCTTGTCGGTAAAAGATACAAATAAAAGGGCCATAAATTTTTACAAAAAAATGGGATTTCAATTAGAAAAAGAAGAAAACCATAGTTTTTACCTTATAAAAAAGTTAAGTTAAAGAATGGAGTTAAAAGTGAATATTTTACTTATCAATCACTATGCGGGATCTCCTGCAATGGGAATGGAATATCGTCCCTACTATATGGCAAAAGAATGGTTAAAACTTGGCCATAAAGTTACAATTGTAGCTGCATCTTTTTCTCATCTTCGTTCCCAACAACCTTACATAACATCTTCTATGCAAGAAGAAAAAATAGATGGAATTCGTTATGTATGGTTAAAAACACCTTCATATACTGGTAACGGATTGGGCAGAGTTAAGAATATGCTATGCTTTGTCGCAAAGCTATACAAATATTTGCCTCAAATAGCAAATAAAGACCGTCCTGACGTAATAATAGCATCGTCTACGTACCCTCTGGATATCTTCCCTGCACGCCATATAGCTAGATGTTTTGATGCTAAACTTATTTTTGAGGTTCATGACTTGTGGCCATTATCCCCAATGGAAATTGGAAATATGTCGCCTTTACATCCTTTTATATGGGTAATGCAACGTGGAGAAGATTATGCATGCAAATATGCAGATAAAATTGTTTCTATTCTACCCTTCGCAAACAAGCATCTAGCAACCAGAGGAATGAGCCCTAAGAAATTTGTTCATGTTCCTAACGGAATTAATGCGGACGAATGGCAAAACAACAACATTGAATTACCGCCAGAACATCAAACATTTTTTAAAGAACATCAAGGCTCTTTTTTCGTAGGATATGCGGGGAGTTTCGGTTTAGCAAATGCGTTACATTATTTAATAAGCGCAGCTCCTATGCTTCAAGATAAAAAAATAGTATTTGTACTTATAGGGCAAGGGGCAGAAAAAACTAACCTCATTCGTCTAACAAAGAAACTAAAAGTCGATAATGTATTCTTCTTGCCTACTATTTCTAAAATCGGCATTCCTTTATGCTTAAATAATTTTGATTGCTTAATCATGACGGCTAGGAGGAGCAAATTATGCCAATATGGTATTTCTTTAAACAAAATTTTTGATTATATGATGTCTGGACGACCTATAATAAATGCTATAGAAGCAGGAAACGACCCTGTAAAAGAAGCAGGATGCGGTTTATCTGTTGAAGCTGAAAACCCTGAGGCTATAGCAAAAGGGATTGTAAAAATATACAACATGACAGAAGAAGAACGACGTCACATGGGAGAAAAAGGCAAAAAGTATGTTTTAGAACATAACGCATATCCTGTATTAGCTGCTTCTTTTTTACATGCAATGGAAGAAAGGTGATTGCTATGGAGAATAAGAATTTTATGCCGTTTGCTTTACCAGACATTGGTCAAGAAGAAATAAATGAAGTTGTTGATTCATTACAATCCGGCTGGTTAACGACAGGGCCTAAAACTCGCCAGTTTGAAAAAGATTTCGCAAGTTATTTAGGTGGGAAGATACAGGCTTTAGCGGTAAGTTCTGCCACTGCAGGGCTACATCTAGCATTAGAAGCAGTTGGAATCAAACCTGGAGATGAAGTGATTACAACAACATATACATTCACTTCCACTGCAGAAGTTATTCGTTATTTAGGTGCACATCCGATTTTTGTTGATATTGATCCCCAAACGCTCAATATCAATACCAATCTTATTGAGAAAGCTATAACTCCTCACACAAAGGCTATCATCCCTGTTCATATTGCAGGATTACCCTGTAATATGAATTCCGTACTATCTCTTGCCCAAAGATATAATTTGAAGGTAATTGAAGACGCTGCACATGCTTTTCCCGTACGTTATCAAAATAAGTATGTAGGAACATTATCTTCTGATGTTGCTGTTTTCAGCTTCTACGCAACAAAAACTATTACCACAGGTGAGGGGGGAATGGTTGTTACAGCCAATCCCGAGATAGCAAAACGTTGCAGTATAATGCGGCTTCATGGAATTGATCGTGATGCATTTGACCGGTATACTTCTGAAAAACCATCTTGGTACTATGAAATAGTTGCCCCTGGTTTTAAATACAATATGACAGATATAGCTGCATCTATTGGCATTCATCAACTCAAAAAAGCTCAATCGTTTAAAGAAAAGCGAGCTGCCATTGCGAAACGATATCTTCAAGCCTTTGATGATCTTCCCATTATTCTTCCCCACTCTCCAGATGAAAGAGAAGACCATGCTTGGCATTTATTTGTTATTAGACTTACTCAAGACGCCCCCATTCAGCGAAATGCTTTTATTCAAAAAATGTCTGAAGCCGGAATAGGTTGTAGTGTCCACTTTATACCTCTGCATATGCAACCATATTGGCAGAACACATATCACTTACAAAATGATAGTTTTCCAGAAGCTACACATGCATATGAAAATGCAGTGAGTCTTCCGATTTATTCGAAAATGACTGATGAAGATGCCGATAAAGTAATTAAAACGGTTAGATCTATATTATTATCATGAAAAAAAAACGTCTCTTTGATTTGATCCTTGCTATACCTGGGCTTCTTGTATTAGCTCCAATACTTTTTTTTATCGCCGTATGGATCAAGTTAGATTCTAAGGGGCCTGTGCTTTTTAAGCAAAAAAGAGTGGGACATAAAGAGAAATACTTTTATGTATATAAATTTCGCACAATGGTTCCAGATGCTGAAAAAAAAGGATTACAACTCACAACCGCAGAAGATATAAGAGTCACCAGACCTGGGAAATTCTTAAGGAAGTATAAATTAGATGAACTTCCGCAACTTATCAATGTGCTCAAAGGAGAAATGAGCCTTGTAGGGCCTCGGCCAGAAGTACCTCGATATGTAGAACATTACCCTGATTCGATGCGGAAGATAATATTTTCTGTGCCTCCTGGAATTACTGATTTAGCTTCAATTGAATTTAAAGACGAAAATACGCTACTACAAGAATCAAGAAATCCAGAAGAAACATACATACGAGAGATACTTCCAATTAAGCTTACGTATTATACCGAGTATGTACGAAATAGGTCTGTAAAAGGGGATATAAAAATTATTTTAAA
Organism: Aminobacterium sp. UBA4908; assembly: GCF_002398115.1. Lineage (NCBI taxonomy): Bacteria > Thermotogati > Synergistota > Synergistia > Synergistales > Aminobacteriaceae > Aminobacterium > Aminobacterium sp. UBA4908. The sequence continues at coordinate 76,025 of NZ_DHCG01000013.1, read as the reverse complement.
AACTATAAAGAGCCTTTTATGTTAGTAAAGAACAGGAGATAAATTCTAAATGAATAAAGTTATTTCACTCGTAGGCGCACGTCCGCAATTTATAAAAGAAGCCGTTATAGCATCTGAAGTATATAAAACCAACGCTTGGAACCATATACTGGTTCATTCAGGCCAACACTATGATGCCAACATGTCAGATCTTTTCTTTCAAGAGCTACAAATTCCAACTCCTCGATACTTTTTAGGAATCGGATCTTCTAGCCACGGCAAACAAACTGCAGCTGTGCTAGATAAATTTGAAGATATACTTCTTCAAGAAAGACCTGATATGATTCTTGTATATGGGGACACAAATACCACCATCGCAGGGGCTCTGGCTGCCGCAAAACTTAACATTCCCGTAGCTCATATTGAAGCAGGTATGCGCCAATATCCTAAAAATATGCCAGAAGAGGTCAATCGCGTAGTAACAGATCACTTATCATCTCTCCTCTTTTGTTGCTCTGAACTTTCTTATCAAAATCTCCAGCGAGAAAATATAACAAGCGGTGTTTATATTGCAGGAGACGTAATGTATGACCTTTTTCTTCGAATGAAACCACATTTTATGAAAAATAAGATGTTGCATAATCTGAACCTTCAAGAAGGCAAATATATACTTGTCACTTTACATCGAGATTTTAATGTTGATAACAAAGAGAATTTTCTTTCTATTCTCAGAGGGCTAAATGGTTTGATTGAAAGAACAAAACTTCCTATCATTTTCCCCATGCATCCAAGAACTCAAAAAAGAATAGAGGAATTAAACCTCACTAAATACGTTGACACTATGCACATTATCAAACCCGTCGGTTATTTGGAACTCATGGGACTTCTTGAAGGGTGTTCAAACGTTGTTACGGACAGTGGAGGCCTACAAAAAGAAGCATACTACGCAAAAAAGCAAGCAGCTGTAATTATGCCCGATACAGGATGGAAGGAAATCATAGAATCTGGTTGGAATCAACTTGTACCAGGAAACGCAGCAAAAGAACTTTTGCCTCGTATCTTAGAAAATAAATTTATAGCATATCCTGACAATCTCTACGGAGATGGAAATGCAGCAAAAGCTATTGTGAAAAATATTATGACATACTTGAATAAATGAGGTCCTTTAAAAACTATGAGAAAAAGAATTTGTCATATTACAACTGTACATTCCGCAAATGATATTCGAATATTCGCAAAAGAATGCCAATCATTGAGCCAGTCAGGCTATGAAGTATTTTTGGTTGCGCCAGAAACGCCTATGTCTTTAACAGATATCTCTGTGAAGGTAAAATTCATACACAAAGAACACGGTCGTTTTCTTCGTTTGATACGTGGCCAATGGCATGCCTTAAAAGAAGCAGTTAAACTAAAAGCTTCACTCTATCATTTTCATGACCCTGAACTTATTCTCATGGGGCTTATACTTAAATTTATAGGCAAAAAGGTAGTATATGACGTGCATGAAGACCTTCCTCGTCAAATACTCACTAAAGAATGGTTACCAAGTTGGAGTCGAAAGGGTATTGCATTCGCAGCAGAATTTGTTGAATGGATAGGAGCAAAATTTTTTGATGGCATTGTAATCGTTGCTCCCGTGCAGCAACATAGATTCCCTTCTCATAAAACTATTATGGTACAAAACTTTCCTATTCGTGAAGAGTTTTTAGAATTGGACTTAAAAAATTACTCAAACCGTCCTCCATATTTTGCTTACATTGGGGGGATAACAGTAATTCGTGGGATTAAAGAAATGGTAAAATCGTTAGAATACATGGCGAATTCTCAAGTAAACCTTATTCTTGCAGGAAAATTTAGCACTGAAAAATTATCTAGAGAAATTAAACTTCTCCATGGATGGAACAAAGTTCAATATGAAGGTTTTGTTGGTAGAAAAGAAGTTGTCGAAATATTAAAAAAAGCAAAAGCTGGGCTTGTACTTTTTCATCCGGTACCCAATCATATTGGGGCTCAACCTAATAAGTTTTTCGAATATATGTCTGCAGGAATTCCTATAATAGCATCAGACTTCCCTTTATGGAGGCAAATTGTAGAGGAAGCCAAGTGTGGCCTCCTCGTTGATCCTCTTAGTCCTAAAAAGATAGCAAAAGCAATGCAGTGGGTATTAGATCATCCAGAAGAAGCTCAAAAAATGGGAAGAAACGGTTTAAAAGCAATAGAAACAAAGTATAATTGGGACAATGAATGCAAAAAACTTATTATCTTCTATAAAAAGCTGTTTCAAAAGTAACGCACAAGAATAGCAAAAGAGGGGTCTAAATGGAAATAGAAAAACTAATAACTAAATATACAGGATATGATTCTTTTAAAAATAAAATAGAACACACTGGATTAATGGATGCCATTTATTCTAATACTGTAAGTTTTCTTTCTGATCCTAAATTTGCTTCTAAATTAGCTCAAAATTCTAATATCGTTGCTATTTTAGTCAATCCAGAAGATGCACAAAAAATTGATGTTGAAATAGAAAAAATTATTATAGAGAAACCTAAAAGTATTTTTTTCGATATCCATAATGAATTTTGTAAATTAAATGTATCACGTCAGGTAACTAAAATAGATCCCGATGCGAGCATAGCTTCATCAGCTTATGTTTCTCCTTATAATGTAAGTATAGAATCAGGAGTAATCATACATCCCCAAGCCGCCATACTAGATGGCGTGTCCATACAAAAAGGTACAATAATAGGGCCCGGAACAATTATTGGAACTCATGGTTTTCATTGTTATGATGATATCAATGGAAACAAAAAGAAAGTTTACCATGACGGGAAAGTCATTATAGGAGAAAATGTAGAGATCGGGTCTAATGTGTCAATAGATAAGGGACTGATGGGACGTGATACTATCATCGGTGATCATACTAAAATAGACAACTTAGTACACATAGCTCATAGAGTTCATATTGGATGCTCTTGTCTAGTAGCAGCAGGAGCTATCATATCTGGTTCTGTAACGACAGGAAACGACATCTGGATAGGCCCTGGGGCTACCATTTCTAACAGAATTACGCTAGGACACAACGCCCAAGTATTAATCGGATCAGTAGTAGTAAGAAATGTGAAGGATAACGAAAGAGTTTCAGGAAATTTCGCGATGGACCATTTTAAACGGATGTTAAGAACTCGCTCTAATATATAAATAAACAGCGATAGGGATGATTTGAATGCCAAGTATTGCTAGAATTGCCTATTATTTGCCTCAAAATATTTTAACAAATGAAGAACTAGAAAAAGAATATGAATCATGGTCTGCGAATAAAATCTACCGGAAGACAGGCATTGAAAACCGCCATATTGCCAATGAAGAAGCGACATCAGAAATGGCCGTAAAAGCAGCAGAAGCTCTCTTTAATTCGAGTCAAGATATTATAAAAGATAACATTGACTTTCTTCTTCTCTGTACGCAAAGTCCAGACTATTTTCTTCCAACAACGGCCTGTTTGGTACAAGAAAGACTCGGCTTGAAACAAACAATCGGAGCGTTAGATTTCAACCTTGGATGTTCCGGTTATATTTATGGATTGCTTTTAGCCACATCTTTGATGCAAGCAAAACACGTCCACGATGTATTACTGTTAACATCAGAAAAATATTGCCGCTATATTAATCCTCAAGATAAAAGTACGCGTACAATTTTTGGCGATGGAGCAACAGCTACACTTCTATCAGAAACTCAAGGAATGGCTACTCTTGATGCTTTCGATTGGGGAACAGATGGAGCTGGAGCCAAGAATCTTATCGTTCCAGCTGGTGGAGATGCATTGCATTGTTCCTCTGAAACAGCTAAGGAACAAGCTGATGCTAATGGTAATATCCGTTCTCTTGATAATCTATATATGAATGGCCCTGAAATCTTCACTTTTACATTAAATACAGTGCCTCTGACAATAGAACGAGTTTTAGCAAAAGCATCGTTAACAATGCAAGACATAGATTTTTTTGTTTTCCACCAAGCTAACAAGTTTATGCTTGAAACTCTTCGCGCAAAGCTGGATATTCCTGAAGAAAAATTTATTATCGATATGAAAGATTATGGGAATACTGTATCTAGTACAATTCCTATTGCTCTTGAAAACACTCGAATGAAAGGACTTTTTCATAACGGAGCAAAAATTCTCCTCGCTGGATTCGGTGTTGGATATTCATGGGGATCTGCCGTACTAACATGGAAGGAGTAATGAAACATGACATTGGAACAAAAGATAGCATTACTTGCAGAAACTATAGAAACTGATTCTAAAAATCTAATTTCTACTCGCTCTCTTGACTCTTTAGACGAATGGGACTCTCTGGCATTAATTTCTCTGATTGGAATGTTCAGTAAATCCTTTGGACGAAACATTTCTGTCGAAAAGTTAAAAGAATTTAAAATAGTTCAAGACATCCTAGATGAGATGCATGAATAACTTTAAAAACCTTTTTTCTCTCGAAGACAAGAAAATACTGGTAACCGGCGCATCTTCAGGAATAGGACAAGCTATAGCTATATGGATCAGCCGCATGGGAGGACAAGTAGCTCTTCTTGCACGATCTAAAGAAAAGCTTGAAAAGACATTTTCCTTGCTTGAAGGATGCAATCATAGAATTGTCCCTCTTGATTTGCTCTCTCAAGAATATGAGATTGAAGAGACAATCGACAATCTTATTCAGGAATGGGGACCTTTACATGGGATGGTACATAGTGCCGGACTTTATGTCATGTCTCCATTACGGAGTTTTCGTTATGAAGAAAGTGAAGAAATCTTTAAACTTAATTACAATGTTTTTCTTCTCTTGAGTAAATTCTTGGTAAAAAAAGGGAAAATGTTACCCCAAAGTAGTATTGTTGCTATTTCTTCTGTGGCCGGCTTGAAAGGAAATGTTGCCTTAAGTCTTTATGGGGCATCAAAAGCAGCCCTAATTTCTTCTATTCGGAGTCTTGCGTTAGAATACGCTTCGAAAGGAATCCGTTTTAATTCTATTTGCCCCGGATGGGTGGATACTCCAATGTTAAAAAGTACTCGAGAAAAACTGGGAGAAGAACTATTTGAACAAAATATAGTATCTTCTCACCCTCTAGGTCTTGGCACACCAAATGATATTGCCTACGCGGCCATCTATTTACTTTCAGATGCCAGTAGATGGGTTACTGGATCTAGCTTAATTATTGATGGTGGATATTCTTGTTAATATTTGAGGCGAATAAAATATGAAAACTTTACTTCAAAAAATTCAATCAAAAACAGCTTCCGTTGGTGTTATTGGCCTTGGTTATGTTGGCCTTCCTTTAGCTGTTGAAAAAGCAAAAGCCGGATTTCACGTAACTGGTTTTGATATTCAATCGGAGAAGGTCGAGAAAGTAAACAAGGGAGAAAACTACATAGGGGATATTATTCCCCAAGAGCTTAAAGATTTAGTCGCTTCGGGGCACTTGCGTGCTACCAGTGATTTTGTTGATATTGGCAAATGTGACGTCATTGCCATTTGTGTACCTACTCCATTAGATGTATTTAAACAGCCAGATCTTTCTTTTGTGGTGAGTTCTGCAAAGTCTGTTGCTGCCCACATACATAAAGAAATGCTTATAGTTTTAGAATCAACAACATATCCTGGCACAACAGAAGAAGTGCTTTTACCTCTGTTTGAAGAAAAAGGGTTAAAAGTAGGTGAAGACTTCTATCTTGCTTTTTCTCCAGAACGCGTAGACCCTGGGAATCATATTTATAAAACAAAAAACACGCCTAAAGTCGTTGGTGGATGTACACCTTTATGCACAAAACATGCAAAAGCTTTATACGAAGCCGTGCTTAATGCCCCTGTATGTGCTGTTTCGTCTCCCAAAGAAGCAGAGATGACGAAAATTCTTGAAAATACTTTCCGTATTGTTAACTGTGCCCTAGCCAATGAAATGGCTATCGTGTGCAATAAAATGGGTATTAATGTTTGGGAAGTTATTAATGCTGCGGCCACAAAACCCTTTGGTTTTGTCCCTTTCTTCCCAGGGCCTGGAGTTGGCGGGCATTGTATCCCCATAGACCCTTTCTACCTCACTTATAAAGCAAGAGCCTATGATTACCATACTCGTCTTATTGAACTTGCGGGAGAAATTAACGACTCTATGCCTGAACACGTTGTAGAACGGCTTATGAACCTTCTTAACGAACAGGCTAAGCCCCTTAAAAACAGCACTGTTCTTCTTTGTGGTGTGGCTTATAAGGGAGATATTGACGACCTTCGAGAATCTCCAGCCCTAAAGATTTGGCAGCTTCTTGAAAAAAAGGGAGCTATCGTTAGTTATTACGACCCTTGTTGCCCCTCTGTAATGTGGAATGGCAAGAAAGTACTTTCTACACCTCTTACAAAAGAGGTTGTACAAAAAGCAGATGTAGTAATCATCACAACAGCTCATAAAGAAAATGTTGATTATCAGCTTATTGTGGAGAATGCTCAATTAATCTTCGATACCAAAAATATTTTAAGTCAAATTCTTAACATAAAACCAGAAACATTAGAAACTTTACATATTTTATAAAAAGGAGTTATCCATTATGTATAAGTTCGCCCTGCTTGGCTGCGGCCGAATCAGCAAAAATCATATAGAAGCTTTAGCAAAATTAAAAGAAGAAGGCAAAGCAGAAATCGTTGCCTGTTGCGATCTTGTTCGAGAAAAGGCAGATACTGTGGCTTCTCAAACAGGGTGCGTTCCCTATTACGATTATGCATCAATGCTTAACGATGGAAAGTTTGACATCGTTTCGATTTGCACTCCTTCTGGCCTCCATCCAGACCACGTTATAATGGCAGCACATGCGGGGAAACATGTTCTTAGCGAAAAACCGGCAGGCACATCTTTAAAATCAGTAGATGCGGCTATAGAAGCATGTGATAAAGCACACGTCTATTATCTTGTAGTGAAACAAAACCGTTTTAACAAAACCATTCAACTTTTGCGTAAAGCTCTTGAAGCCAATCGCTTTGGTCAGATTTATATGATTACATCTAATGTATTCTGGACCCGCCCACAAGATTACTATGACCAAGCCAAATGGAGAGGAACTTGGGATTTTGATGGCGGCTGCCTTTCAAACCAAGCCGCTCATTATGTGGATATGGTTCAGTGGATGGGCGGCTCTGTAGAAAAGGTGAGCGCCTTCAGTTCTACTCTTGCGCGGCGTATTGAAGCAGAAGACACTATAGTTGTGAATATCAAATTCAGAAGTGGTGCTCTTGGCTCTATAAATGTCACTACCCTTACCTACCCCAAAAACCTTGAGGGCAGCATCACTATTCTCGGAGAAAAGGGAACGGTACGAATTGGCGGAGTCGCCATGAATAAAATTGAAACATGGCAGTTTGCCGATAGCGATCCTATGGACGAAGCTATTAATGTCGTTAACACTAACCCCAAGAGTGTCTATGGTTCTGGACACCTTGATTACTATGGACACGTTATAGATGTTCTCGACAGCAAAGCAGATCCCATAGTTACAGGGCGTGAGGCACGAAAAACTGTGGAGATTATTGAAGCAGCTTATGAGGGTATTTAAACAGAAATATGCGGATTAAGAGAGAAAATTAAAATGAGAATTACCATAAAAAAAACCCGCCTTCTAATGATTCTTTTATATTTTCTTATAAAAGGATCATTAGACTTTATATATTGCTCATATATAGTTCCGATGTGGGGATATATGGGATTTACTTTATGTAAAACTAATGAAGCTATCATTTTTTCATATATTTACGTATTTTTACTCTCTATAAGTATCCCTGTAAAAATCAAAACTCCATCCGACTTTTTTTTACACCTACTAGTTTTATGTCCACTTATGCCCATGCTCACGATCTATGCTTTTTCATTTGCTACCCACAGGTATATGATGATATGTATTATTTCTTTCTTCATTGTTTGGTTATGTGTAAAAATACCCTTTCAATTGGTTATTTCTAAATCGTTACATAAGGGGTATAAAATTGCACTTTGCATTTCCGCCTTTTTTGTCGTTCTTGTAACAATCCATATTATTGCAAAAGAAGGATTACATTTTTTTAATTTAAATCTATCAAAAGTCTATGAATTTCGCAGAGCTTCCGCTCAGACAGTTGCTCAGGGTTTTTTTGCATATCTCAATAATTGGGTTTTTAAAGTTTTTAACATGTTTCTTCTTACGTGGGCGCTATATAAAAATAAGAAGATTTTTATTATTATTTCTCTCTTATTGCAAGTTTTCTTCTTTGCTATCTCTGCCCATAAATCTGTATTATTTTCCCCAATTCTTATTTTATTAATACGATACATAAGCTCTAAAAAGCAACTACCCGTTCTCTTTCCGTTTTTCTATTTGACAGGGATTGGGTGCTCTTTAAACATATTCTTGCTTTTTAATAATATATGGCCTTTAAGTCTTATCGTAAGAAGAGCTCTTTTTGTACCTGCTTTTTTAAATTTCAAGTACTATTTATTCTTTCAAAATAACCCTTTAATATACTTTTCTAACAGTGTTTTTATAAAGAGATTAATTCACTACCCATATGATATTCCTGTTCCCTTGCTAATAAGTGAATTTATAGGCCATAATCCTGAATCGTGGGCAAATACAGGTTTTTTAGGGGCAGGATACGCTCAACTAAGTTATTTAGGCATAATAGTATACTCAGTGTTAATAGGTTTTATTTTAAGGATTGTAAATAATTCTACTAAGACCTATCCATTCTGGGTCGGCTCGTCATTAATAGCTATTCCAATATTTTCCGTGTTCACTAGTTCTGACTTAACTACAGGTCTTCTTACCCATGGTCTAGCTCTTGGAATTTTTTTACTTTGGCTAATAAAGACAAACATTGCGAAATCGACTTAAGTTGTATCTACGTCAATGATGTAGATACAGAAAATTTAGTCCCTTGTTTTTTATTCGTGTTCTTGGGATGGCTTTCGTCGTCATAAATAAAATTCTATACACTACCATTCAGAGACGAAAAAACACCTCATAGCAATTTTACTTATTGAATTAATGTTAATTTTTTAATCCACATTAAAAATCCTCATCCACATTTCTACCATAACAAACTTAAATCTCATTTCGTCATTAGATTTATTTTTAAAAATATCTTGTATCTGTTCCATATTAAAATATTTTCTACTCTTAGGATTGTCCAATAGATTCTCCTGGAAATAACCATTTAGTTCGTTGAGCCATTTTTCTTGAGGAACACTAAATCCTAATTTATTTTTTCTGTATACTACATTTTGAGGCATTTTATCTTCCATATACTTTCTCAAAGGAGCTTTTGTCCAACCATTCCGTAATTTATAATTCGTGGGCAAGCTTGCCGCTTTTTGAACAAATTCATGATCTAAAAATGGAACCCGCGTTTCTATTGAATGTGCCATCGAATTCCTATCTTCATATCTTAATAAATGCGAAATGAAGCTGAATAATTCGCCATTTTGAGCTTCCATCGTTGTCTTGAATCCCAATAAATTATCCACTATATTTTCATTTATAAATTTTGAAACAAAATTTATATCTATAAAATCTACTTTTTTTAGTTTTAATATTTTTCTCCTAACATTTAAGTTATTGAAATAAAGCAAATATTCTGCAAGGCTCTTGCAGCTTAGTCTCGAGTTTTTATTAGCTAAAATAAACGCTCTAATCGCTTCTAAAATTTTGAAATCTTTAATTTTTTCCTTTAATGCATATGCGTAAAATCTCTCATAGCCTAAAAGGGTTTCGTCCCCTCCTTGTCCATCCAGTAGAACCTTCACTCCGCTTTCCTTAGCTGCTTCCATTACACACCAACCTGCAAACACACTAAGGCTTGCAAAAGGTTCGTCTTGATGCCATACTAAAGATTCAAAATCTCTTTTGATCTTGTCTGCATGAGGTTTGACTTTTAAATTGCTACATTCTGAATTCTTGACAACTAAATCGCTGAAAAATCTTTCATCTATTTCTTTAGCATAATCATAACAAGATGTAAACGTTTTAAACTTTTTAAGATCGTAATTTTCGTCTTCCTTCAGCAGTTGTCTACATGCTAAAGTAACAATGCTAGATGAATCGAGTCCTCCGCTGAGACAGCTCCCAACCTCTACATCGCTTCTAAGTCTCATCTTGATACTATTTTCTAGAAGCTTTCCTAAATCATCACTTTCATCTCGAAAACTTCTATACTCGTTACATATTTCATTGTTCAGTGCCCAATATTTATATTTTTTAAAGTTATAAGCATTATCATTTAACGATACGTTCAAAGAGATATTTTGCCCTCCTTTCAAAACATATATGTCTTCAAAAAAGGTTTCCTCTGAAAAATCATGAAAACCATAGAAAAGAAAAGCAAATAATATTTTTTCGTTTACCCTAGGTTTAATTCCATATGCTAATAACTGTTTTATTTCTGATCCAAAAATAAAATTATTGTTATCAAAGTAAAAATAAAATGGTTTTTCCCCAAACCTATCTCTAGAGCAAAATATTTTTTGATTTTTACTATCCCATATGGCAAATGCCCACATGCCATTAAAATGCGTTACACAATCTTCTCCCCAATGATCATACGCTTTTATTATTACCTCTGTATCTCCACTTGTTTCAAACTCGTAACCTAATCTCTGCAACTCATCTCTAAGTTCTACATAATTGTAGATTTCGCCATTATATGTTATTACGCAGTTTAAATAAGTCATTGGTTGGTGGCTTTTAGCAGAGATATCTATGACACTCAGTCTCCTATGTCCTAATCCAAGAAAATAATCGTTTTCATAAAGCTTTTCTAACGGGGGAAAAGCAAGCTTTTTTACATCTTCACAAGAGTCCTCCCCAAAAGCAAAATTTTGGTAATTTCTTCCACATAAATAAAAACCTTCATCATCCGGTCCTCTATGTTTTATTATATCTGTCATATTTTTTAATTTTTTAACATTTAGTTTATTACCCATACTCAAAATACCTGAAATGCCGCACATATTGACACTCTCCTCTTAGGCTTGAATAAAATCTCACAATCAATTAGCCTTTTTATGCGAATCTTAATTTTTGAATAATTCGCCAAATATATCTCAAAATTCATATTAATTATTTAAGCTAAACAATACTTGCTCTTTTACTTGTTTTATTTCTTCTTCGTTTATAGTCTGATTGAATAATCATATATTCCCTGCTAATTTGCACTAGAACACAATAACTTTATTTATGTCGTCTCCTCATCTTAGTTTATTCCAAAGAACCCAAATAGCATAAAGCATACACGAAAAACACCAAGCGCTAACTCTAAGGAAAGCTGACTTCGAGAAAAAATAAAGCGTAGCCATCGGAACAACAAGTAAGGCCACAGCAAAAAGCTCTCTTATAATTTGTCCTACATACTTATTTAATTTTTCCCCTATTAAGTTCATAATTATTAAGAGGTATAAAAAGTATACTATGACATTGCAAGCGCTATAAATAATAATGGGAGTGTATGTACTTTTAAATAGACTCCCAATCCACAAGGAAAAAATGCTCGCAAGAAGCATAAAGCCCTGAAATATCGTCAAAAATCTTTGTCTATTCAATATCAAAAAAGCAGAAGAGATAGGGGATGATACAAATTGCATCCACAAGTAAGGCGCCAGAAATAAAGTGTAATAACCAGCGATCTCCCACTCTCTTCCTAAAAGCAAAGGAAAAAGAACTGGAGCAATAAATCCTAAAGATAAAATAGGGAAGGTTCCAAACGTAAGAAGCGTTTTAAAAACCTGCAAAGTCATCTCCGCTAGTTGATTTTCTCTTTGTGCAACAACTGCTCGTTGATAATAAACTTGCCCTATAGATTGACCTAAAAAACTCGCAGGCAACTGGAGAACTCTCATACTCATAGCAAACCATCCAGTTACACTTGGAGAAAAAAACGAAGATAGGAGGAGGGGGGTTATTTGAACACTTAAACAATCGAGCATTGTCCCCCATGTTCGATAAAGGGGGAAGCTTATGTATTCCTTAGCAACATAAACCATATTATTTTTACTTATGTTCTTTAAGGAGGATTGATTTATCGTATTGCGAAAAAGAGTCGGAATACCGAAGGTTAAACCAACAATATGCCCCCATAAAAGGCCAGAAGGAGTAAGCCCCATAACCCCCATAAAAATACTCGTCATCGCTCCAAAAATTTTTTGAGTTACTTTTGTTCGTGCAATGGCTGGATAAGCTTTAAAACGAAGAGCAAAATAAGTCATTATTCTATAAAGCCCCATGAAAAACACGCCTAAAGGGAAAAGCCACAGGTACGGTGTTATTGCCCCCCATCCCCATTTAACTAAAAAAATACTTGCCTTAAAATAGATAAAGAGAGCTAAGGAACACACTACTCCAACATGCACCAAACAACTTAAAGCGAGGATGTTTATGGCTGATACATCTTCTTTAGGTAATGGAATAGCTAAATGATACGATAAGCTAGTAAATGCGCCTAGAATGCTCAACAACGCCATATATATTGCAAGGACACCGAAATCTGCTGGAGAATAAAGCCGGGATAAAATAGGGGTTACAAGAACATAAATAGCTTGACTAATGATTGTACCTCCAGCTAAAAGAAAAACACTTTTAGCTGCTGATCCTGATTCAAACTTATTTTTTAATAATTCAAGAAACTTTCTAAAAAAACTTATTATCATTTTCAAATCTCCAACTCTATTCATAAACATGCACCATTAAAAATTAACATAGGTCACTCCCAGAGCGCCCATGATCTCTTTGCTTCAAAACTTCCTAAATTTTTAACTTAATATTATTTTGGGAATATTTCCTTTTCTCGAAAATATTCCCGCGCCAAGCGCCTTGCTTCTTCAACGTTTTTCTCTTTTATCAAACCTTTTATTTTATAGAGGAGAAGAGACTCCGAATATACATAAGAACATAAGCTATGCTCTGTTGCAGATAAAAAAGTAGAACATCTTTCTTTTGTTAAAAGAAGAGAAAATAATGTTGGCTTTTTTTGTAATAATTTAGAAATAATAAATTTGCCTATTATATCTCTGTAATGGGATGCATCATAGAATAAACCCCTATCTTTAGTAAGATTGTTTATAAAAGCAAAATCGTAATAATCTGCCATTTCCGCAACACGTTTTTTTACACTCTTAAAATTATCATATTGCTCTGTCACCCAGATAAGCGACAAAAGATCGGCCGAAATAGGGTTAAAAAATAGTACAAGATCAATTTCTTCTGCACGAGCTATCTTAATAATTTTTTCTAAACATGTAAAACTTTCGTCGCATAAAGAAACCTGCTGATATGTTTTAAAAAAACTTATTAATGTATGTATGTAAGCATCTTCATTCGTTCCTAATGCACTACCTCTCTTAACATCCCACCCTTTATTGAATAAAATAGTATCTGCATCTTCTTGGCTTTTCAATATAGTAGGCTTTATCATCCCGCGAAGCCCCGCCGTCTCTTGCATTTTAAACATCATATATGAAAGCCAATTACTAGCAATTTTATTCAAACGTACTTGAGAGAAACCCTGTCGAGAATCATAGAAATTATGAGAATCAAATTGGAAAAAGTCTAATCCTAAATAGACTTTTTTAGGCTTATGAACCTTTATCATAAAGTTAAGATATTGATAAGCATCTCGTATAGATAGGGAACTCATACCCATGTTATAAACTTTCACGCTTTTATCAGGATAATCATCAGGACATAAACCTACGTAAACCCGAGACGAGCCTAGAAAAACTACATCTGGTTTTATTAGACGATATTCGTACGGTTTAAAAAAATCTAAATGAGCTGGCTGAGATACTTTATAATTATTAAATCCTTTTATTATAGGGAAATGCCATATTCCCAAGGGATCTACTATAATCAGGCTGCCCCAAAAAAATAACAGTCCGACTCCTACTAGAAAAAGCCAAAGGTGAACCAATCGTTTATTTTTCATAGCAATACCTCAAAATTGGAAATAAAGGAATTCTGTTGGTTTCGTACCTATGAGTATCACTGCAAGCAAAAAAACAAACGCCGCTACAGCAATTTTCATTTTTGATAAAGAACGTCGCCCCGTATTACCACTTGTTCCGTGGAAAGAAATCATTTCCCAAGATTGAGGCATAAACAAACAGATAAAGAGACAAAGCACCAATTCCGGAAAATGCATCCCTCGCAATAACGATACATTTAAAGAAGGAATCCCTTGAAAACCTACCATCGCTTTTATTATGGTGTAAGTTTGTGCAAGAGAATGAGATCTAAAAAAGACCCATCCCAAAGTAACGGGGAAAAACGTTGCAACCCATTTCAAAAATCTAGGGTTTTTGCTTAAATTATGTCTTTTCAAAAAAGCTGACAAAACTTTATGCCCTAAAAGTAACAAGCCATGGTAAAACCCCCAAAAGACGAACGTCCATGAAGCACCATGCCATAACCCTCCAAGAGTCATCGTCACTAGCAAATTTTTATACTGGCTTAATTTTCCCTTTCTATTTCCTCCGAGAGGTATATAAAGATAGTCTCTCAAGAAACTCGATAGAGTAATATGCCAACGTCTCCAAAAATCTGTAATAGAAAGAGCTTTATATGGAGAATTAAAGTTTATGGGAAGACTAATATTAAATAAATTCCCCAAACCTAGGGCCATGTCTGAGTAACCACTAAAATCGAAATATATCTGAAAAGTATAGGCAAGAGCACCACTCCATGCAGACCAGAAATGTAATGGCCCTGTCTTATCAAAAACTTCGGCAACCCAAGGCGATAAGGAATCTGCTATTACAACCTTCTTAGCTAAACCTATCGAAAAAAGGAAGAGACCAAGTGCAATATTTTTATAGTCCACTACAAATGTTCTTTTTTGATAAAAATAAGGAACTATCTCAGTGTATCGAACTATAGGGCCCGCTATCAGCTGCGGGAAGAAAGAGACGAATAATGAATAGTTCAATAGAGAAGGATTTGTGATCTCCCCTTTATATATTTCTATTAAAAAAGCTATCTGTTGAAAAGTGAAAAAAGAGATACCTAATGGAAGGAATATATCTCTATTCACCCAATGAGAGTGAGCTAGAGCATATACATTACTCATTAAGAAATTTCCGTATTTAAAGTACGCAATCCATAAAAGGTTTACAGCTACTCCAAAGAATAAAAAGTACTGTCTATATACATTTTCCCTATTGAGGGCTTTTCCTATCCCGAAATTAAATATTATAGAAAAAAGCAACAAGAAAACGAAAGGGGGATTCCAATAGGCATAGAAACAAAAAGAGGAAATTGTTAACCACACCAAAGCCACTGATAAAAGCCTATATGATGAAAACAGCCTAAAACCTAGCCATACAACTGGAACAAACAGAAATATAAAACTATAGGAATTAAATAGCATTATTAATCCTACCCTTCAGAACTAGCTATGGCTTTCCCTTCCCAAACCACAAGTACATTATCGGCAAAAGTATCACTCACCATTTGCAACTCTTCTTGCTTCAGCACCAGCACACGAATTTTTCGTTCAATCATCTTTTCAAGCTTGTCTATTAGACTTTGCAGGTAAGCTCTGTCAATTTCACCAACCAAAACAAGGTCGATAAGGCCAGAGTCAATACCTTTTGCATAGTCTCCAGTTATAAAGGCAAGTTCCACATTGCCAAGGCGTTTTATAACCTGATCCACAAGTTGGTCGATTCCAAGCGTTTTTGCCACAATGGCCCGTATTTCTGGAAAGAGCGGGTGTTTTATGTTGGCCCTATAGACTTTTGTTCGACCTTCGTCGTGGGTCTCTAAGAGGCCTGCTTCTGTAAGGCGATTCAGTTCTACCCGCACAGCGTTAGTCGACTCGCCAAATTCATCGGAGAGTTCCCGCAAATACCCTTTGTTTTCCGGGTTCAGAAAGAATTTTAAAAGCAGTTTTATTCGGGTTTTTGATGTGATAAGAGATTCAAGCATGTGTTATTGAATATTTCCTTTCCCTTTTTGAGTCATTTTATTACTCAAAATAGAGATTGTCAAAAAACAAGGGAAGCACCTTCTCTAAAAAAGTGCTCCCCTTAATCTACACCTCTTTTTACGCATTATCTCGCATGGAATGCCGCGGGCGCCGCTGGAAAAGGTCTGGCGGCAGAGCTGCAAGAAAGATGGCGAGAATAATAATGGCACTGCCCCATATTTCGTTGGTCGTTGGCATCTCTTTGCTCAAGAGAGCGGCAAGGCTAATGCCCGTTACTATTTCCACTGTACATACAAGACTGGCAGCTGTGGCTGAAATATATTTAAGGGCTGTGTAGTACGCTGCGTACGCCAACAAGCTTCCTATAGCGGTGAGAAGGAAGATAGATCCCCAATCGCTGCGGGAAAGGAGTGCAATATCGTGCCATCCAGCAGAGAGATGCTTTGCAAGAACCATGCAGAGTCCACCCCAGAGATGGGAATAAAAAATAAGGCTGCCTTGGGTAATGCGTCCTTCTTTCGCTATTTTTCGCCCCAAGAGAGATTGACCGGCTAGCCCCATAACGGCTACAAGCCCCCAAAGAATTCCTGGAAGGGCAATGTTTTGAGCTCCGCCTTTTCCGAAAAACATGCCCACCCATACACCGAGAAGAATAAGAAAAGCCGACACAATCTGGGCGAAGGTGGGGCGTTCCCGCGTAATAAAAATTCCACCTATGAGGGTGACGAGAGGGAAGGTGTAGTGAATAATAAGGGCGGCAGAAACTGTGAGATATTTTAAAGAGTAAAGAAATCCCGTATAGGTGCACACTACAGAGAGAATACCGTAGATAAAAAGAAGCCCCTGTTCCTGTACTGTCTTTTTCAGGGAGGCGCGGTCGCACCATGCCAGGTAGGTGCCACAGCAGATGGTAACGAGAAAGGCTCGCAGCACTATAACTGTTGCCATATCCACACCTCGAAGGGCAAGAGCACGCCCTAAAGGACTTACCACGCCCCAGGAAATTCCTGTGCAGAGTGCAAAAAGAATGCCAATAAAGTGTTTGTTCATGTTTTTTACTATCTCCATGGATATATTTTGCTTGAGAGGCAATATTTGAAATTATATCATGATAGCGGGGGAAGGGAGCCACATCTGGCTCCCTTAAAAGTTTATAGCGGCCAATAACGATGAAGAATATTCCTCGTTTTGCGCCGTATCTTCTTTATGCGAGCACTCACAGCCTGTTGGGTACGTTGTAACTTTTCAGCTATTTCTTTCTGCGTATACCCTAAGAAAAGTGCCTGGATAAGGAAGATCTCTTCCCGGGTAAAATAGCGCTCTAGCATATCGATATATTCAATAGGAAGGTTTTTCCTCGGGGCTGCCATTACCACTTCAAGTTGAGGGGTAAACTCGCAGGCGTAAGGAGTTCTGCGATATCGTCTGGCTGCGTCTCGAACTCGCCCCGGTAATCGTTTGGAAATATACTCTTTTTTAGACTTTTCCGGCGGGCATTTTTGTATAAGAGAGAGATAGGCTATAATGCCTTCTTGTTTCAAATCTTCAAACTCGGCACCTCTACCAACATATCGTCGTGCCGTTATTTCAATAAAGTGACGAACCCAACACTTAAATTTTTCTGTTTCTTCAATTCGTTTATTGGCACTCACTCCATTCTCACCCTCTTTTGGTTGATTTTTATGGCGAGATGAACGAAGTTACGACGACCGTAGGGCAAGATGGTGTGAAATCCGGCTTTTTCTGCTAATTTGCAGAAATGGGATTGATATTTATGCATAACTACCACGTCTGCAGCACAACCTTTCATATGAAGACTATGAGGGACACCGCCTACTTCTTTGTTATGGGTTGGGCAACGGTATCCACTCGTGAGAATAAGAGGTTTTCCCCAAAGGGTTCTCAGTTTTTCAAGGCATAGCGTCAATTGAGGCCATACTTTTGCCTGTTGACAACAACGACATTGAAATTCCCGCAAGTTAAAGTGGGGTGTAAGCTGGAAATCATTAAGAAGCTGTTTCACTGTTCATGCCTCCTCCAATATGTGTGATAGCGCTTTCGAGGCGCCGGATGGCTTCCGTGAGTTCGTCAAGCCTTTTCTCCATACGTACAAGCAGATAGGCTGCTACCGCCACAGAAAAGCCATTTTGAAGACACAAGGACCAAAAGTCCTCCATCTCTATCACCTCCTTTTAGAAACATGAAAAGGCGACCGGGAAATTCCCGGCCGCCTTTATAGTCGTTTACCCTTCAATAAGAGGAGTCACAGTGGTCTCTACCATCTCTGCGCTTGCAATAGCAGTAAGGCCATTTACAAAAATGTTGTTATCGATAAGGGCCTGCATGGCACTGCGGACCTCAGGCTCTGTTATATCTGCCCGTGGATATCGCAGGGAGATGGTTCGTTTTTTTCCGTCGGACGTTCCAAACTTGAGTCGTACGCTCTTCATATGTATCCCCCCTTTTTATCTAAACTCTACGATACCTGATAACTACTGCTCTTCAACGGCGTTACTATCGATCTTCAGCGTTTCCTCGAGAGGATACTCAAGCAAGGAAGCAAGAGATTTCGCGACAAGATCTACTTTGTCAGCTTCGGCTTCAGGTAATACATCAGAGAAGTTCATGCTTTTAAGAACCATGTCGCCATTTTCATCGGGACCAAGATTAATGCGAAGCTGTAGCCGACTTTCAACAGGAATATACAGAGACACGAGCCACACCTCCTTTCTTTTACCAGCCTTCACCCTTATAAGTGGGGTCAAGGGGTAAAAGATACAAATACGTGGGGGGAGAAGTTCCCCAAGTAGGGCCTTTCGTCGAACAGCTGGCCTTGTAAAATACGTGGCATCAGGCTGTGCAACGTGCAGTAAAGCCAGGAGAGGTTCTTGGTACATGATGGCCCTTCCTGAGCGCGTAAATAACGTCGCTGGAAGGTTTTTGGAGGTAGGGTGGTGCTAGGTTTTGCTCTATGTACTACATGCCGGCCAATGGTTGCTTGTTGCATACTATTGATAGTGTGGGTAAGAGGACGGGAGAAAGCCCCTCCCGTAGTTGAAACGCTGCTTCGTTTTCACTACAAGAGGGGCTTTGTTACTGTTCTATGAATGCCTTATCAACCGAAGTTGATGGCAACTCCACCAGCAAGTATAAGGACAATGCCAATCCATTGGGGAATTAAAATAGGTTCCCTATAGAGTACTCTCCCCCAAAATGCCGCAAAGAGGGGGCTAGATGCAGTAATAGGAGTTACTACCGATGCAGGAGCATATCTCATCGCTTCTGACGTCAGGAAGCCTCCCAACCCCATTGATAGAACTCCCACTGTTATCATCATGAGCATGTTTTTAAGCGGCATTTTAAAAAAAGGCTCTTGTCGCCCGTTTCTAAACCAAGAGATGCCCCAGCACAGCCATATAGATATGAAGAAAGAAATAGATTGCCAGAAAACAAGGGCCTTGGGCGAAATATTACCTGCAGTCATTCCCCATCTAGTTAAAACAAAGTTAACACTCCAAAAAAAAGCTGCGAAGAGTGCCAGAAGAACTCCCTTAAGAGATTTCTGCTTTGGTTCCTCTTTTTTCATGCGGAAGACCACTAATCCAACAAAAATACAGATTGTTCCCACAACCGTTGCCGTGGTAGCTTTTTCGCCAAGGAAAAGAATCGCCGCAACACTTGCAAAGAAGGGATAGGTACCTGTAATAGCGGTAGCGGTACCAGGCCCTATAAGTTTAATGCCGTGGAAAAAAAGCGAGTCGCCAACTAAAAGAGCCGATAGCCCACCAATGGAAACCAGGAAGGCCGAATGGAAAGCAACTCGCATTATATCTGGAGAAAATGCCGCTATAACCAGACCACATCCTAAAAATCCAATGCTACGCACAGCCTGCATCTTCAATGCAGAACTGCTCGCAATGCAATAGCGATAGATAATAGGGGCACTTCCCCACACAAAAGCGACAAGAAGGCTATAAAAAACTCCAATAATATTCACAGACACTACCTTCGAGACTTTCTTTTAAAAACTTACTTTTTTAACATTTCTCGAATAGAATCGCTGTAAGCCTTTGTGCGAGTCCAGCCTTCCTCATAGTTTTCTTTGACAATAGCCTTGAAAGCCCGTTTTTCAAGTGCATAAAGCTGACGGACAGAGATACCACCTGGAGTGCTCGTCTCTTTCAATAGGCCTGCTATATTATCAATTTGTCGTTCCCAAACTTTTAAACAACCTTCTACTGTCCCAAAGGCCATATGAGATGCCGTTTTATGGTCAATGCCAAGAAGTAGAGCAGATTCTACCATGGCTTCGAAGAAAGCATAGACAGGTGCAGGGCCTGTAGTAGCTGTAGCAACGTTGATTTTCTCTTCGTCGAGCATATAAGCTTTCCCCATGGAATCAAAAAGTTTCATGAGATTTTCTCTCTGAGTATCGTTAAATTTTTTGTTAAAGGCTACAGCAACTACTCCATGGCCAATGCGGCTGGGAGGGTTGGGAAGAGCCCTGGCAATGGCAAGGTCTGGGAAGATATCCTCATAAAGTTTCATGGGTATGCCCGATGAGATGGAAACAAGGGCTTTGCCACTGAAATCAGGGTTCATTTTACGAAGTTCCTCTGCAAGATCTATTGCATTATCAGAGCGAACACAAATAAACACAAAATCTGCAGCCTTAATAACGTCAGCCTTATCAGAAGCAACTGTAAGGCCATAGCGATCGTGCATTTCTTTTTCACGAGCTTTAAAAACATCGGTAATGTGGATATCCTCCGCTTTAACAAGCCCGCTGCCCAAAATATTTTGAGTTAGAATTTCACAAATGAGACCCGCACCAATAAATCCAATTTTCATAATGTCATACCTCCGATATGGTTTCTATATTTTGTGAAGTCGCGGCTTGCTGTATACCATAACTCCAGCGAAAAGCAGCAACGTTCAGGCTTAAAAAGGCAATAGATACAAGACGATAGGCTATTGTATAGTTCAGGTATGCCGCAATAGAGCTAATAATTGCAGGGACTATAAAGAAAGTACCTGAATAAAGCAGCCCATAGATTGCTGCAAGCTTTGTACGCGTTCGATCATCACCTAAATCCCCTACCAGGCACGTCATGGCAGGGAATCCGATTCCCATTCCAATGCCGAAAAAAATTCCTAAGAATACAAGTTGCCATGAGGATGAGGCGAAACTCGTACCTAAAATACCAATGGCTGTAACAAAGGTAGTAGCTCCTGCTAAAAGACGACGAGGGAAACGATTCAAAAGGGAGCCTCCTAAAGTACGGATTGCCAGAGACGTAACGGCAACAGGAAGGAAAAACGCCGTAGCCACAAGATGTCGTTCATAAGCAAGAGACACGAAGGTAATCTGCATGGCATCCACTAAGGAGAAAACGAACATGACAGCCATGAATGCAAGGATTGGGCGCATGGTGAATATTTCTTTGTAGCTAGCAGCCCCTTTCTCTTCTTTACAAAGGCTGGGGTGTTCTAGCTCTCCTCTGAAGCGAAGACTGAGCAATAATCCGCCTAACACAACTGCTACAAGAGTTAAAGAGTAGACGTGCGGATAGCCTTTAAGGAGAATCCATTCAAGGCAAGGCGCAAGTATGAGAGATGGAAGAACGTACCCCAAAGAGATCAGGGCGATATCCCGTCCTCGCGTCTGTTTTGGAACGAGAACCATTTGATAAGCTATCATGGAAACTCCCTGAAGCGTAAAGCCGAAGCCAAGAAGTACTTTGTAGAAGATAGCAAGTCCCACTGTTAATGGACCAACAGCCAAAGCTACGGAAGCAACCAGTAGTAATAGAAATCCAACTTTCAGAGAGCGATCAAGACCAATTCGTTCTACTATCAAAGGAGCGAATGGTCGAGAAAGAGCTGATACTCCATACCCGGCCCCCATTATCCATCCCAGCCATGGGCCAGTATCGAAACCAACACTGGAAAAATAGGCCGGAAGGAAGTAGTAGCCACTATCCATCGCCGCTGCTGAAAACGTCATAAATAGAAGTTGGAACACTACTGGGCTATATGTCATAGCTAATCGTTCGCCAGCTCTCTAAGAGCATGAGACATGATGCACGTACTGCGGAGCAGGCGATCTATGAGAACTCTTTCATTCGCCCCGTGAGCGAAGTCCGGTTCATCATTGAAAGCCCCCCCAAATGGAACCATATTCGGCATTTTTTTCGAATATGTGCTGCCACACATAGATAGTAATCGAGGCTCCTCATTTGTCGCGCTCTTATAGCCCCTGGATAAGGCCTGAATGAGACGAGATTGAGGAGATACAAGCAGTGGTGCCATCTGAGTTTGTATATCAAGAACAATAGCTTCTTTGAGGCAAATAGATTTAATTTTAGAGCAAGCATCTTCGAAAGAAATTGTCTCAGCTGGTATATAGATCCCTACAAAGAAAGAAGCATTGTTGTTGTCTCCTTTAAGTTGAGCCAAATTACAGGTAATATCCCCCGTATGAGGATGAGAAGCCGCTAAACCTAGACCTGATAGATCAGGGGAAAGGGCAATGTTTTCTCCAATAAAGCGAAAGAAACGACGGTATGTTTCTGCCATATCCAATTTTGCCATTAGAGAACAGAGCCTTCCAATGGCATTCACACCCAATCCAGGTAAGGTTGCATGCGCAGCTTTACCCATAACGGAAATCTTCAGATGGGAGTCGTGCCAACTGGTAGAAATTGGCCAGTGAAGTTCTGCTGCCATCTTTGTCAGAATACCCTTCGCTTCTTCCAATTCCCTTTTTCCCCCTGAAAGGAGGGCTTCCGCTTTTGCTGGCACAGATCCCGTGCTTTCACCCCCGTTGTAAGAAAGAGGCGTGATTTTACCTGGGAGATTTCCAGTGAAATTGGTTTTGCCAATAAACTTGAGAGCCCCTTTCTCTGCATTGATTACCGGGTATTCTCCGTCGGGAGTGTACCCCATCAGCCAAGGGCCTTCAGATTCTAGATAGGCTGTTACATCTCTCATTTTGCCGGATTCTTCGTCTAGACCGAAAATAATCCGAATCTTATTTTTCAAAGGAACGCCAGAGTCTGCCAGCGCTTTTAATGCAAAGAGGGAGCTGAAAAGAGGTCCTTTATCATCTTGTGTTCCTCTGCCCCGTATGTGGTTATCAACTATATCTCCACAGAAAGGATCGAAATCCCAATTTTCTCCTGGAGGAACCACATCAAGGTGCCCCATGGCTCCAACAATTTCCTCGCCATCACCATATTCAGCCCATGCCACTTTGCCATCGAGATTAACAGTATGAAACCCTAAGGATTGGGCTACATGCAGAGCATGGTCCAGGGTACGCCCTATCTCCCTGCCATAGGGACAGTCGGGCTGAGGTGCGGAACAAATGCTGGGAATGCGGACACTCTCCTGAACAGTCTGTATCAGTTCTTGCGATCGAGAGAGTACTAATTCATCGAGATTCTTCATCCTCTAAACCTCCGCTTCCTTAAGGAAAAAGTATGATGTTCTGCCGCTTTGCAGCGGCAGAACATCGACATATATTAAAGAAAGTCGCAAATATACTCCGACAGTTCTGCACATCTGATCTTGAAGACAGTGTTTGCAGGGACCATATAGACCTCGCCTACGCCTACTTTTCGCCAGTCAGCGTCTCCAGGGAAAAAGACTTCCACAGAACCTGCAGTCATTAACACTTTCTCTGGCCCGTCAGAATGGAACTCATAATCGCCTGGGAGATACACTCCCAACGTTTTACGACTTCCGTTGGGGAAAATTAGAGTACGACTCTGAACTTTCCCTCCAAAGAAGCTATTGACTTGAATTTTAACCTTAACAGCGTCAAAAAAATCAGACATCTACACGTCCTCCTCATAGGCTACTCTGCAAGCTGAGCGTCTCTTTTGGCGGCTTTCCGAGCAGCTTTTTCAGGATCAAGATAATCGGTTTCAAACTCCTTCGTAAGACGGAATATGAGCGGAGACAACAAGACCAACGCCACAACGTTCACATATACGGGAACGGCAGATTGAATGTCTAAAACCATCCAGACCACTGAGGGAACCATGTTGTTATAGAAAGCATAGAGAGTAAAGAGCAGGGGAACACCAGGACCAGTGAAACGAACGAACTGAATATACTTCATGCGCTGTTCACGTGTCTTATTTCTAGTGCAATAGACGATCAGGGATTCCAAGTATGAGAACCAACCTGTTGTGGTGGTCAAAGCAAAAATAAGCATGAAAAATGACAGCGCATATGCACCGTATGACCCAAATACTGCTGTCAAAGCGTCGCCTACAGCGCCAGCCCCGCCATGACCACTCTTCCAGGCACCGGTAACTATCACCATCAGGCCTGAGATGGAACAGACTATAATGGTGTCTACAAAGACTTCAAAAGCTCCCCACATACCCTGACGAGCAGGGTGGTCCACTTCCACTGTAGCGTGGATAATGGCGGAACTTCCCCAACCGGCTTCATTGCTATAGACGCTACGGGCAACGCCAACCTGAACAGCTTTCATAACCCCTACACCAGCAAATCCGCCGACAGCGGCACAGGGCGTAAATGCATAATAAAAGATGCTGGCAAACGCATCTTTAAGAGCTCCAAAGTCTTGGAAAATAACAAAAAGCCCTGCCGTAACATAAAGGACAACCATAGCAGGAACGACGTTTTCTGCGAATTTAACCACGCGAGGGATACCGCCAAGAACAATGTAATAACAAAGGAGGGTATAAGCAATGCTCATCCCAATAGCGGTATATTTGCTTAGATTGAAAGAGCGTTGAAAAGATTCCATTATGGTGTATGGGCCAGGAGCAAAATAGAAAGCACCAATCATGAAAACGGTGAATACAATAGCTAGTACCTTACACCATTTCCAACCTCGTTCTTGAACAAGCCCTTTTTCAATGTAAAAGGCGGCACTTCCGTAGCATGTCCCATCTGGGAAACGCTGTTTATAATGTTGAGTCAAAATAATCTCGGCCATTTTAGTGACCATTCCCACCAAGGCCGCAATCCACATCCAGAATAACGCACCTGGGCCACCAATGGCTATGGCGCTGGAAACTCCAGCAATGTTACCTGTACCTACAGTCCCCCCCAGGGCTGTGGCAAAGGCTCCAAAAGCGCTAATAAATCCTTTCTCTTTCTCCTCTTTTTTCTTCTTTCTAAAAAGGGTTCCTATAGTGTTATATACGATATCTCCAGCCCGTCTAAATTGAAAGAAACGCATTCCTATTGTCAGGTACAAACCCATAACAATAAAAATAATAGGGAAAAAACGGTTCCAAAGAACTTTCCAAGCGAAGAACTCTAACCATTTCGTTACTAGTGCAACGTCCATGGGCTACAGGCACCTCCTTGTAATGTGACACCTTACAGTGCCGGAGTAAAAAAACTGCCAGCGCATAAAAGGGATATATAAAGGTGGTTTGACGCTGTTTAGACCCTAAGCTATCTAAAATACGAGATATGACTGTTACGAATCGTAACGATTCCTATCAAAGTTCTTTTCTTAAAACTGGAAACAATAGGTGCTAGAGAAAAGTTAGGAAAAACTCCTAACTTTTCTCTTATCTATAAATAACTCCTCTGTACACCTAGCCACGACTCCACTTTTTCTTGGCGTCCTTTTTAATGTCGATCTTGAGCTTGTAATGAACGCCACGTTTATCCTGCTCGGCCATAACCCAGTTGTAGAAATCGTCATCAGCTGCAAGTTTTTCAGCAGAGACCATTCCACATCCCTTAATTCTGCCTTCACACATAGCACGGGCAAAAATGCCGCAGGTACTGGCCGTACACCAAGCCATAGATGAATAGCCGCTGTCAGGATCCTCAACTTGTGCTATTTCCCACGTGTAATTTACGGCATCGCCATTTTTATATCCCTTGGTGATAATGCGCATAACAGACATATCAAGGTCACCAGGAAGTTTCTTATATTTATCAGCGAAGAGGCTGAAGAGAATTTCACGCGGTACAAGTTTATGTCCGGCAATCTCTCTAGGTTCCCAATCGAAGAGATCGAGATCTACCAGGAAACGCATCTGCTGAGTCAACCCAGGCCAACGAACAGTATAGGCGGCCATGTTGGGCACATTGTGGAAGCTGCGGAAAAGGCTTCCAAGGCCATTACTGGTAAAGGCTTCCATAACCGGATAATCTTCGATTTGAAATTCTTTAAGCTCACTCAATGCCTTAATTACAATTTCCTGTCCGTTACGGACGACAGTGGTAGGCTGTGCAAACTGATTGAGGTTATCTGTGAAAGACCAGGTGGTAGTGTAGTTAAAAGGAGGGCGCGGATTATAAGGAATGCCGCCAACGTAAACATACATCTCCTCACATTTGTCGAGAAGGTGGTAACCACGTCCAGCAAAAAAGTTGCTCATCCCAGGCTCAAAGCCAATCATTGAAATACCGAGCCCGCCTGTTTCTTTCCCGATCTTATCGAAAGGTTCGTCGGAACGACCATGCATGCTGGAGACACTGGCAAGCTTTTTCCCATATTTCATAGCGATCTCAGTCACCTTATACCCTACTGTTCCAGGCATAGCAGCGGTAACGATATCTACATCTTTGGTAATTTCCTGAAAAAGCTTCTCGTCTGTGGCAGACCCCTTGACGGTTTTTACATCAGGGAAGAGGCGCTTCGTTTCAGCCAAATTCTCTTCGCTCATATCAAGGACAGTAACATCAAAATCTTTTATCATATCGTTGACAATACAACGACCAACCATCCCTGCACCAATTTGTAATGATTTGCGTTTAGCCATATTGAAAACTCCCTTCTGAATATTTTTGCGTTAAACGCGCAGAAAAGAAGTTAAAGTTACGTACGACTCGCTCAGCAACGAAATGAATTCATTGAATCCATTGTGTACATCAATTACAATATCACAAAAAAACCTTCTGTCAACGATTACGCTGCAGCGTCTCATCGTACTTTATACACTACATATTCCTTATATCCTGTAATGAGATGGATATAACCGGAAAATTTCTGATTAATGGGTGTATCGCCGGTATCGATAAGTAAAGGAGAACCTTCCAAAGAACAAAGTTTAGCTGGTGTACAGAGAACAAAGAGATCATCACGAGATACAAAGTGAAGAACACGAGGACTTATTTGCTGGTTTCCTCGCCCCAAAAGAAAACCCTGTCCACCAATAGGGGTTATAAGAAGTTTCACCTTTTTATGCTGAGCGCAAAGCTTTAATAGTGCTTCTTCTGAAAGATCTTTTCCTACAAGACGTTTGTTGCAAACACAATCCACACCTAAAAGAGAGTAATCAAGGTTCAGAGCAGACATAACAGCCCTTGTGGTTGTTCCCGGCCCAATGATGTACAGCGTATCGGCATCCATTTCGTTGTGAATAATATGATCAGCTATTGCTTGGTGTACAGCTTCTTCAGAAGCAGGACTTCCTGCTTTAAGCCGTTGCACTCTTCTTCTTTCGAAAGGGATATTGAGATACCCATAAAGCTTAGCAGTTACAACTCCGCTTCTGAAGAGGTCTTCATCAATATCCATTACCTCTGCGAGTTTCTTTTGTGTACTCTGCCCTTTCAAGTATAATTGAGCCACTTCACCAGCCTGTTGCGGAGAACAGCCAAAAACAGCTGAGTGAATTTTCACTCCGGAGGGGATGCCGAGTACTGCAAGTTGAGAGCCCACACTCTCACATATGTCACGGGCCGTACCATCTCCTCCGGCAAAAAGTAGAAGATCCACTTTTTGTTTTAACAACTCTTTTGCTGCAAGGATTGTGTCTTCACAAGTAGTGTTTTTTCCAGATATCACTCCTTTCAATAAGATTGTTGGGGAGAACCCCTTTTGTTTTGCTACTCTTTCTCCCATATCTCCCGGAAAGGTAAGAATTTGTATTCCCTCTTTTATGTCTAAAAGTTTTTCCAGGGCCTCAGCAGCGCGCTCCGGAGCATGAGAGGTGGCTCCCATCTCCAGAGCCCGTGCCAATATAGCGGGGCCATCAGTTCCCTTGAGCCCAACTTTGCCACCCATTCCAGCAATTGGATTAATGATGAGCCCCAGCTTTTTCATGCCTTGTTACTCCTCTATCCGTCTTTTTTCAAAATAGCCCTGATATTTCTTTTGATAACTCCTCCACGTAATAGCCCACTTCTCAGGGTCATCAAAATAAGAGTGGTCTACTGTATGGATCGTACTCTTATGAGGGGCTGTTTTAACTATCTCCGGGTTTTCGTAAGCTTCTTTCACAATCTGTTCAGTGATAGCTATAAACTCGTCCAGCTCTTGTTTTGAGTAAGATTCCGTTGGCTCGATAGTGAAAGGTTCTGGAACTATCCAGGGTTCATGGCTTGTCCAATAGTGGACACCAAAATCGAACATCCTGTTCTGTACATCAGTTGTGGTTACACCCGTTTCTTCTTTCAGTTTCTGCCAACTGTAACGGACTTGCTCTACCCTGTGTTCCCCTTCAGCATATGGTGCAGAAGCACCTCGTATAGCCAGGATTTTTCTAAAAATATAGTTATTATTTAAGACTGCCACCCTGGCCGCTTCCTTAATACCATCGGCTCCTAAAGCCCGAACCCACGCATAGGCTTTGAGAATGGCGGGGAGGGTCCCATAAAAGTTTTTAATTTTCCCTACAGAATGGGGAAGGTTATAGTTTAAAGAAAAAGCACCCGTCTTCATGTTTTTTTCTACAAGGGGGGCAGGAAGATACTGTTTCAACCTTTCTGTAACGCCGACAGCACCACTTCCCGGGCCGCCGCAGCCATGGGGAGCCGAAAAGGTTTTATGAAGGTTGAAGAAGCAAATATCGAAGCCGGCCTCCCGAGCGCGAGTTATGCCCATAATGCCGTTGAGATTTGCCTGATCGTAGCTGCAAAGACCTCCAACGCTATGTACCAGATCTGTAAAATCCTTGATCCGCGAATTATAAATTCCAATATCTTCAGGGTTTGTAATCATAAGAGCAGCTGTTCGTTCTGAAACAGCATTTTTAAGGGCTTCGAAATCTGGACGTCCGTCGTCGCCAGGGTATATTGTGATGATTTTAAAACCTTTAAGTTTAGCTACCGCAGCGTTAGAAGGATGGGAATATATGGTCGTGATAATTTCATCTTTTGTTTCTGTCTGCCCCGTATGCTCAAGCCAGGCTCTGATAATGGAAATAATGGAATAAAGAGCTTGAGAACCTCCACCTGTCTGAAGAGAAAAAGCGTCCATTCCAGAAATAGCCCTCAAAGCAATATCCATGTTATAGATAATTTCAAGAGCCCCCTGAACTGTAGATTCATCTTGATATGGGTGGAGCTGGCTTATTTTGGGATTTTGTGCCAGGACCTCGTTTATTTTGGGGTTGTACTTCATCGTGCACGTCCCCTGCCCAATATCAATGTTCAGATCAGCACCGAGGTTTTCCTGAGAAAGGCGAAGATAGTGTTTTAAAACCCTCATTTGTCCCATTTCAGGAAGGTTTGCCTCATCTGATCGGACCATATGGGCAGGAAGCTTTTTTATAGGATCTTTAACGGTGTTCTGTATTCCTTCTTCTATCTCGGGCAAGAGCACTCCCCGTTCGCCTGGTGTTGAGAGCTCGTAAATAATGGGTTCGTCCCACCGCGCCTGATGGAAGTCTCTCAGTTTGGTTTGCATATTCATTCCCATGAGCGTTCATTCCTTTCTTTCAATTTATACAAGAATTTCGCCTAGAGCTGTGATGAGAGTATCCATGTCTTGTTGCGTTGTAACTTCTGTTACGCTGTAAAGAGCGCTCTCGCCATAGCTTGGGAAAAGTTTCGAGACATTGAGGCCACCAAAAATATTCCTATCTAATAGAGCTTTATTAATCTCCTTCACAGACTTTCCTGTTCCATCAAAGTTCACAATAAACTCTTTAAAATGAGGGGTGGATTGAAGGGGTATTTTTACGCCTGGAAGCACCGCCATTTTTTCCATAAGGTACTGACAGCGTATATAAACGTTCTCTCCAAGCTCCTTCATGCCTTTTGGCCCCATAAGAGCTACGTAGACCCCTGCAGTAATTCCCCAGAGAGCCGCTGCTGTTCCAACAAATTCTTTAGCTTTTTCTCGCTCTGCAAAGGATGTTCGTTCCCAAGCTACATCTCCAAATCCCCACTCACCATGGGTTGTGGGAGCTATTCCAAAAAGCCGGGATGGATACTCTCTAACGAAGGTTTCGTCGTCCCGAGTAGCCATGAACCCACCCCGGGCTCCACCATAACATTGATGCATACCAAGAGGTTGTAGGTCTCCGCAAACAATATCTGCCCCGTAACGGGACGGAGGCGTCAGGAGTCCCATAGAGGAAGGATCCACACCTACAACCATAAGAGCTCCAGCCTCATGAAGGATTTTCGCTATGTGGGAACCATTGGAATCTATAGTGCCGATAAAAGATGGGTTTTCAAAATAGAGAACAGCAGTTTTAGACGATGTAAGGCTTTTGAGTTTCTGTACATCAAGGCATCCTGTTTTAGGATCGCAGGGGACGCAGACTATTGAGAGATCTGGGTTGCAGTAATTTTTTATAACTGCTTTTGTTTCTGGATGAATATTTTCAGCCACAAGCACTTCGCTGCGGTTCGCAATTCTGGAAGCCATTCTGATGGCTGTGGCTGCGGCCTGAGCTCCATCATATGTTGGAACGTTTACAACATCCATATCCACAAGCTCGGCCATCATGCTTTCATATTCAAAAAGAGCTTGAAATCTTCCGTGATCTTCGTAAGGCTCTCCTGCGTAGGCCGTAAGAAATTCCGAACGTTGGTTTATTTCATCGCATATGGCGGGAACGTAGTGGTTCCAGCACCCTCCGCCAAGAAAACTAATATTTTCTGTAGTAGTGGCATTCTTTGAAAGAACCTGTTGCACATGTCGCTTAAGCTCAATTTCAGAAAGGAGGGGGGCGGGAAGATCAAGTGGTTTGTGAAGCCTTAATTCATAAGGGATACACTCAAAAAATTCATCAATGCTTTCCGCACCTATTTCCTTCAACATTTCTTCCTGAATATGAGGAACGGAGTTTGGAATATAAGGGTATACGACCTTTTTCTTGTCCATGAGCTTCCTCCTCTTTCTTACTATATAATTCTTTTAGTATTCATGGAATACATAGTATTCATAATCCATTTTCCCCGTCCTGTCAAGTTTTTTCAATTTCTAAAATTTCATAAACAACTCGATACAAGAGATACTTTTAGAATGGGAACAACCAGATTCGACATCTTTTCCTTCTCGCCGCATAAATTTCTAAGGTCCTTGACAATCGATATTGCATCTTTTAGCATTCAATGGATACATAGAATTCTGGAAAACAAGGCGACAATGAAGACACTAGGGAAATAAATGTATGATGAGTTGGAGGTCTTTATGAAAAATTTGATAAAATAAAGCCAGCTTTTTAATTGATTTTTCCGTTCTCTCACAACTTCTTAAATAACATCTTCTTTAATATAAATATATTTATCTATGTCTGAATCTAAGCAGTTATGGAGAATTTTCTCGTGGGGAGTTCTGAATAGGGTTCCTTCGACAGAAAATCTATGTGGACAGGGAGGTTTTTTTATTGAGGCATCATTCTCAAACACAATCATCTGTAGATTATGTATACAAAGAACTACGCCGTAAAATCATGAATAAAGAATTCAAACCGGGGCAACATCTTCCAGAAATAGCTATCGCAGAGCAGTTACATGTGAGTCGAACCCCTGTGCGAGAGGCATTTAGACGTCTTGCAAATGAAGGGCTTATTAACATGATACCCAACGAAGGTGCCAGTTTAGTCGACCCATCTAAAGAAGAGATTGAAAATACCTTCGAGATGCGAGCATATTTAGAATGTTTGGCTGTGAAAAAAGCGGTACATCACATAACGCCTCTTCAGCTTTGCATGTTGGAAGAAGAGATGCAAAAAGAAGAAAGTATTTTTGCAGAGAAGGATTTGGATAAGTACCTGGAGATAAACAATGCTTTCCATAAAATTATTGCGGAAGCCAGCGGGAATGTAGTTCTTTATGATCTTATCGTAAGCGTACTCTCTCGCTCTCTCGTCTATTTAGTGCTTTTTGAATCATTTTTTGACTTCGGAGGGAACCCCAGCCTTGATGAACATAGAGAAATTGTAAATGCACTGAAGGAGCATAATGAAGAAAGAGCTGTTGAATTAATGCGCTCTCACATTCTTGCCTCCGCTGAATGCGTTGGAGAGCATGGTGCCAAGTCTTGAAATATGCAAGAGAGGGGAAATGCACCTTTCTTCAGCATGTTTAGTGGCATGAGAGCACTGGAGCCTGCAATGATCACATCTAGAGGTGGGCGTACTGAAACTTGTGAGGTTACGTCATCTGAGTGAACTGTATAGGGGAAACACTCTTCGTCAAAATCTGGCACCATTTAATTATTGTCTATATTGGCCACATCGGTTACATTGGCTGCATAGGTGGTCGTATCAACGCAGACCTCCTAGGATAGGAGGGGAAATATGGGCTCTTCTTCTGAGAATAATAGTAACGAAGAGATAAAAGAAAGGGTTCAGGTTGTAAGTCGATATGGGTTCCGAAGCCTTTTTTTCTTTATGGGGTTTCTTTGTGTTGTAGCGGCAGGCGCCGTGCTTCGCTCTGCAAGAAGCGTTGTTATGCCTTTGGTAGTGGCATGGCTTCTTTCTTATATTTTTAAACCTATAGTGAGAAAGCTCGAGAAGAAAAAAATTCCTCCTACCCTCTCTATAACGTTGTTACTTATTCTTTTTTTAGGTGTCTGTTTACTGGCGTTCACTTTCCTCTATAGGCGTTTAATGCCCTTTGTAAACGCATTCCCGGCCTATTATGAACGCCTGATACATCTTATACAGGATGTCGGCCAATCCACAGACCTACCAACAGATCTTTTGATTGAATTTGATTGGGGGAAACGCTTAACTTCCTGGCTTCTTACACTTCCAGGAACTGCTATTTCTCTGGTTAGTAATCTTTTTCTCGTGATCGTATTTCTGATCTTCATATTGCTGGGGACACCTGCGCCAGGGGGGAAACTTAAACGAGCTTTTTCCCCCACTACTGCGGAGCGAGTGCAGCAGGTTATTAACGCCATATCCGCACAGATAGGTCGATATTTAGTTACAGCGGTGATCATCAGCGCCGCGACCGGCATAGCCGCATGGCTCGCCTTAACGGCCATCGGAGTGGATTTCGCCGTTAACTGGGGAGTGCTGGCCTTTGTTCTCAACTTTATTCCTTACATTGGATCGATTCTAGCGTCTATCCCCCCTATTTTAGTGGCGTTGGTAAAATTTTACCCCGATTTGGGGCCTGCTATAGCCGCATCTATCGCTCTATTAATAATTCAAATGGGGATAGGAAATTTCTTAACCCCCAAGGTCATGGGAGACGCTCTCGACATCAATCCAATTATCGTATTAGTATCGCTGCTCTTCTGGGGATGGCTCTGGGGTGGTTTCGGAGCTGTACTCGCCGTTCCCATCGCTGTTGTCATTAAAATTGTCTGTGAAAATATCCCTTCCCTTCGGCCAGTAGCTATTCTTATGGAATCCGGGCGAAGGAAAAAGTAGAAAGAGGAAGTACCTCGTCTTGAAAGAACGCAATATAAATGAATGACGAAAGCATATTTGATACTCTATGTAACTGAGGAACTGATTACAAAGGTGGCTTCGTTTCTGAGAAGCCACCTTTTTGATTAGGCAAGGGTTATTTCTGAAAGAACGCCCCTTTTCCTTATGCCCCCATCATGTTCAAGCACTGCACATTTACAAAACCAGTCATCATTATTGACATCTTTACGATATTTAGTATAGTGAGATAAAAATAATATAAAATATCGTATAAAATCATTGGCGAAATAAACTGACTATTGAACGAAGGGAGGGAGTTCTTTTTGTCTTTAGCGCAATTGACCCCCATTAGCTCTGACGGTGACAAGACGATGAAGCAAAAGGTCTTAGAAAGTCTCAGAGAAGCCATTATGAGAGGATATTTGGAAAGTGGGCAGCAGCTGCGACAAGATGACATCGCTTTCCAGCTAGGTGTAAGCCGCATCCCCGTTCGAGAAGCCTTAATGCAATTGGAGGCAGAAGGGCTTGTAACTTTTTACCCCTATAAAGGAGCGGTCGTTTCCACTCTTTCTCCCGATGAAGCAAAAGAAATTTTCGAAATTCGTTTTATTTTAGAGTCTGAAGCCTTGCGTTTCGCCTTTCCCAATCTTTCCAACGACGTCCTTGATGAAGCACTGCGGCTTGTAGAAGAAGCTGGCGCAGAAAAAGATTCTGCCAATTGGAGTGATCAAAACTGGAAGTTTCACTCTTTTCTATATCAATATGCGAAGAGGCCTCGCCTTCTCGCTATGATTGATTCTCTCAACCAGAATATTGATCGCTATATTCGTATTTATTTAAGAACTTTAAGTTTCCAATCTGAATCTATCGAAGCTCACAAGCAGTTGATAACTGCTTTACGAGAAAGAAATATAGAAAAAGCTGTAGATCTTCTGAAAGAGCATTTAAAAAACGCAGAACATCACATAATTCAGTATTTAACGCGGTAAGTTCTTTCTATGAACTGTACGCGTTGTGAACCTTAGACAGACATATGTCGCTTATGCCAAATTTCTTTACTAAGGAGGATTTATCTATGAATCATCGCGAACGAATCGAACATGCTATAGCTGGGAAAGAGACAGATCGTTTACCGTACAGCCTTTGGTGGCATTTCCCCAACAAAGACAGAATGCCTCGAAGATTGGCGGAGCTCGCTATTCATTATCAAGAAGCTCTGGATCTGGACTTTATTAAATACATGCCTTACGGAATGTTCTCCACCATTGATTGGGGTACAGACCTCAAGGTATTCGAAGGGTTTGGCGAACCACCCGTAGCTGCCAATTTCCCTATAGCTACGCCTGAGGATTGGGACAAGATTACTCCTCGTTGCGGTACATCTGGGGAGTATGCCATTGTTCTTGAATCTCAGCGAATTGCCCTTAAAGAACTCCATTGTCAGGTTCCTATTGTACAGACTGTTTTCAGTCCCCTTACAACTGCTCTTAAAATGGCTGGTGAAGAGACTCTGAAAAAGCACCTGGTAGAGTGCCCAGAGAAGGTTCATAAGGGATTGGAAGTTATTACCGAGACCACGAAGGAATTTGCTCTGGCTGCTGTTGAGAACGGTGCGGCGGGAGTATTTTTTGCTACGCAGATGGCAAGCCGCGACCGTCTTAACGAAACACAACTCAACGAGTTCATGAAAAAGTACGACCGAGTCATCCTTGACGCCATTAAAGATACATCTTGGTTTAACGTGCTTCACATTCATGGATCGAACATCTATTTCGAGGAACTTCTTGATTACCCAATTCAAGTTTTGAACTGGCATGATAGAGATGACGGTCCTTCCATGGAGGAAGCTCGGGCTAAAACCGACCGCTGCTTCTGCGGAGGATTGAGCCACAAGCACACTCTTCCCAATGGGACAGAAGAAGAACTTCGCGCTCAGGTTCAAGATACATGGAAACATAATGATGGAAAAGCTGTTATTTTTGCTCCTGGCTGCGTAGTTAACCCGAACACATCCGACGAGCGTCTGCTGCTTGTCAAGAAACTTATCGAAGAGACAGCACGGTAAATCTGCTGAAGAGAAGGAGTCTATATACATGGTATCGCTCAAGAATTTCCTTAAAGAAGAGGTAAAGCCTGCATTAGGATGTACCGAGCCCGGCGCGGTAGCTTTGGCTGTCGCCCGGGCTACGGAAGAGCTGGGAAAGGTCTCTGTAAATTCCATTAAGGTTCTGGTGAGTGGAAATATATTCAAGAATGGAATGTCTGTAGGCATTCCCGGGACAAACGGCCTTCGGGGCAATGTCATTGCCGCGGCGCTAGGCGCCTTGTGCGGAAAGAGTTCCCTCGGTCTCGAAGTCCTCAAAGACTGTACTGACGACATGGTGCTTAAAGCTCAGAAAATGGTGTCTGCCGGACATGTACAGGTCCTCCCGGATCCCGACCGGAACGGTGTTTATGTCAAAGCAAGCGTGCAGGGCGGGGATAAAACAGCCATCTGTATCATTGAAGGCAGCCATACAGGCATTGTACAGGTCACCCTTGATGGGAAAACTGTCTTCTCTCTTGAGGCAGAGACAAAAGAGAATAAATCTGGAGAGAAAGAGTCTCTTTCTGCCGCGCAGGAGATCGCCCAAATGCCCTTCTCATCTGTGGTGGACCTTATCCAGCAGATGGACGACAATGATGCCGCCTATGCGCTGGAAGGGGCACAAATGAATATGGACATGGCAGAACATGGTTTCGACGAGAGCCAAACCCTCGGTCTTGAGGTGGGCAAAACCCTCAAAAAAGCCGCTGCCAACTGGGAGACCCTGGACCGGTCCATTAAAATTCGCGCTATTAGTTCCGCAGCTTCCGACGCTCGAATGTCTGGAGCCCCCTACCCTGTCATGAGCAGCGCGGGGAGTGGGAACCATGGAATCACCGCCATCCTGCCCGTCTATATTCTGGGACGTGAACTGGGCAAAAGCGACAGAGAGATAGCGGAAGGCATTATTTACAGCCACCTGTGTACAAGCTTCGTGAAGAGCCGGATGGGACGACTGAGCCCGGTTTGCGGATGTGCCGTAGCGGCTGGAGCCGGTGCTGCCGGCGGGATCGTTCATCTTCTGGGAGGTTCCGATGTCCAGGCAGCCAAAGCCATGGAGCTTGTGCTGGGGAACCTTGTTGGAATGCTGTGCGATGGAGCCAAGGAAACATGCTCACTGAAGGTCGGAACTGGAGCTTTTGAGGCTGTACAGGCCGCAGAGCTCGTTATGAACGGACATTGCATTGAAATCCCCCAGGGAGTTATTGACGAGAAGATCGAAGAAACCGTCGCCAATGTGGTAACGGTAAACACCCAGGGAATGAGTGACGTAGACAAAATTATTCTCGATATTATGGCTTCTCGCTCTGCCTGCTAAATAAAACAACCCCAAACATCTCATAAAGAAAAGGGGCAGCCTTGTTAAGGCTGCCCCTTTTCAGTTCTTTTGTTAAATATTACGAATCTGGTCAATGGAAAGATCTGCAATACCCAGTGTCTCAAGGGTGGTTCCATTCTTCAGATAGTCCACTCCATGAAGACGAGAAGCCAATTCCACCGCAAGCTCCACTGTAGGAGCACTACAACCAGCTTTTCGGGCAAGCAGCAGGGCCGGAACAAGAACTCCGGGAACATCTTCTGTAAGGTATCGCCCTTTTATATTATGCCCTATTAAGTCTTCATAGGGAGATTGAGGACTCTGCACGTACTCATAATATGTTTTTGTGTCGTTGTCTCCGTAAAACATTTTAAGCTGTTCAAGGGCTTCAATGAGATTTACTCCATAAGCTCTACCAATGGCTCTTCGCTCTTCATCCATTTTTTCCATAAGCTTTGTTATCTCGGGAGTAATTCCATCCATGTAATGGCGAAATCCTTCCGGATTTTTTTCGATAGCGCCATAATTTAGAAGAACTGGCAGTGGGTGGAGGGTAAAGTTGATATTATCAAGGTCAATGGCAAGTAAACTATTGGAGGGAATAAATTCTACATACCCCTTAAAAATATCTTGCATTATTTCGAATACTTCTTTTGCTTCAGCTGCAGGAGAAGTGGCAATTTGCAACTTAAATTTCTTTTTAAAAATCCGGACTGCATTGTAGCTGCTAATGCGGCAAGCATAAGGCATAGAAGCTGTCTCTGAAATGGAAATTTTTACATCAACTCCAGCTTCTTTCATTATTTTACGAAGTCTGAAACCAGCATAGTTACCAGGTACTACTACTACATGCTGTCCATCTTTAAGATGGGGGAGCATTTTCTTGAAGATAGGCTCATGTGCAAAAGAAGGAACGACCACAAAAAGCACTTTCGCCTTATCCATAGCTTCAGCAATGTCCATGGTAACACCCATTAAATTACCTTCTAGATTAATATCTCCTTTAAGATACATCTTCTTTTCTTCCCGAAGTCGTTTGTAATCTTCGGTAGCCTCGAGAGGTTCCCACATCATAACGTCGTACCCTTTAGCCCCTATCTGTGCACAAAAAGCCCGTGCTCCATTCCCGCTGCCAAGTACTGCAAATTTATGATCCATTGCTACCCCTCCTTTAGGTTATATTTAAGCGAATCGTCGATAAGAGCAAATCATAATCAATGAAGCTATAGTCATCTTGCTTGGCTATATCGCTATCGAATTGTCCTCGAGATAGACGTTCAATTGCATCATCAATCCAGAGTACCGACCGGGCACACACTTCATTCTGAGGTCCATCGAGTACAACAGATCTGTAAGGATTTCGGCAAAGACGAGCATTCCCAGCTAATGGATGCGCAAAGAGAACAAACCCCACATGGATGTATTTCCGTGCAAACTCCAACACAAGGGAGGCCGAACCTTTTATAGATTCTGCTTGGGAGAAAGCACTGATCACCCGAGGATTGTTCGATAGGATACGCATTTCTATTCCTCGAAAATAGTCTGTTCTAAAATGGGTTCAGACAAGGCTTTGAGAGCTCTTTCAAGAAGACGTTTCCGGATGGCAAGCTCTTCTGCTGGCTTCTCTGAAGGAGCGCCTACTGGATGAGGAATAGCAACCCCTCGTATTATTCGGTTGGCCCCTACTGTGAAGGCAACCGATGGGATGGCTGTAATGAGAACTGCTGGTAACCCCACTCGCTCTATTTCTCGGGCCAACGTTGCTCCGCAACGAGTACCCGTTCCTCAAGTGGAAGTAAGAATAACTCCATGTACCCCCTGGCTTAAAAGCATTTCTCCTATTTCTCGCCCATATCGTTCCGCAGACCTCACCGCCGTAACATTTCCTACAGTAACGGGATATTCGTTATGGAGACGAGCAAAAGCCTTCTCTTTTTCTAAAATCCGTGCAGCATCAAGAGGCAATACACGATTAGGATTTTCATTTGCAGCTACAGGATCGTAGCCTCCATGAGCGACTTCATAATCCCCTTTTTGCAATGCATCGAGGCCCTCTATGGAATAGTGACACCATTTCGAAGCGTTATGAGCCTCTATTCGGTCTGGATTTCCTCGAGGTACAATCCCACCCTCCGTACCAATGGCGATTACGGCATCTCTCATGTTTAAGACAGGGCGAGCTGGAGGAACAGTATCGAAGACTGGCATGGGGAGTTCTGTAATGTAAGGACGGTTGTAAAGTTTGTTAACCAACATATCCACTGCTCGCCGAGATCCCCTTTGAGGTTTCCGTATATTGGTTCGTATGCCTCTTGGGATATATCCTTCTTCTTCAGGGCCTCCAATAGTTTTCTTCTCCAGAACTTTATCCGCGAGATGAATCATTCGAGGCACAACAGAAGAAATTTCCCGAGCTGAATCACCTGTTTCAATAATGAAAAGATCTTTTCTGGCAATATCTACCCCTGGATTTACAGGATGCATGGCTGTTATAGCTGGGATTTTCAAAGTCGTTGTTATAGCTTGACATAGGGTGCCGCAAGAGGTTCCATATCGTCCCGCAGCAAAGGCTGGCCCTGCAATAAATAGATCTGGTTCTTCCTTCTTAACCCATAGAAGAACCTGTTCTTTCACTGTCTCTAAGTTCTCCGCTGCATAGTTATCTCCGCAAATAATCGTTTTTACTATTACATACCGATTATCAGACTCTTGTTGAAAAATATTACCAATACCCACTGGCCCATCTGTCGTAAAGGGATGTATACCTGCTTTATCCTCCCCACCAATCTGCCCGAAAAATTGATTTATGTAATGAACGACTTTGATCTTTTTCATAGCTCCTCCTCCTAAATTGCCCATGTGGTGAGGTTTTCTATGCCTAATTCGTTGGTAGCCCCCATGATGCCAGCTATTTCCATAGACACAGACCCATCAGGGAGAAGACTGCCGGAATGACCGCCTGTAATGACATCAACACATTCAATATGGCCAATAACTTCGTCCATAGGAGGTAAAATCACTCGCTCATTCCCGTTTCCGTTCGTTACAACAGCATCTGCCTCTGGAGTTACATCTGCAAGGCCTGGAGACGCACCATCAGAACCAGCATATTCATCTGTGACCAGCACTGTTTTTATGCCACGCTTTTCAAAGAGCCTCGTGAGCATCATGAGATCGGCCTCGGGGTTGCCTCCCCCATCTTCGGAAATGATGGCCCCATCTGCTCCCAGCATTTCAGCTATTTTGAATACCTGGTTGCAGATCCGCTCTTTCTCTACGAAAGCTGTGCGAACAGGAGCGACTATAACTCCTAGAAAATTAATATTTTTTTCATGTTCTAATAAAAGATCTTCTACAATAGGGTTGTTTTGATGGTGGTACGTAGTATGTTTGTGGCATGGGGCTGCGCAATTACCGCTTACCACAGCTCCATCCATAAGCTCTGTCGGATTCATGAACACAGGAAGACATCCCTGCGCGTTGAGACCATAGAAATAGTTATCGTGAAGCAATCCTTGTGCTATGGCTTGACAGACATAAATCACTTTAGGTAATGAGCTGTTTCTTCCTAGGAGTTCCGCCAACGTAGGAACCGTGTACGTTGTTTCTTCGTATAAAGGGTAGTTCTTTACTGTTTCTGCCAGGAAACGGGCGACCTTAATGCCGCCGTTTCGTACACTTCGCTCGTGTTCATGTTTCCCAAGACCAGGGACTGGCTCAAAAAGCAAAACTATATTGTTCTTCTTCGAAAAGATGCTGTATTCCGCACCTTTTCCCTTCATATCTATGAGACCTTCCTGGAAATTCACAAGTTTACCTGACGTCACCACAGCTGCCCCATCGAGAACAACTGTGGTTCCTCGACCCGAAAGGAAATTAGGGTCACAAAAAAAGCCCGGGAAGGTGTAGGTTTTTTCTTCGAGTTTCGTTCGAGGCTCTATGACATCTTTTACAGGGATAATTCGCTTGCTTTCCCCAGGCCGAGCTACTTTAATATCAACACTTTGAAGCTGCTTATCTTCGAGAAGAAGGGAAACGAGCTCTTCTTTATCTATAAAAAGAGTCTTATCCTTAATTTCAGTGACTGTCCCAAACTCTATGTTTGAAATTGAGATTCGTCTCAGCTTCAAGGTTTCCATAAAGTTCCCCCCTAACCCTGTTCTCGTTCTATAATGGCACGGCACATTTCTTCATCGGCAGGAGCCATTCCCTTTTGTGCTATCCGGCCAAGAATGCAGATGGTATCATCTGCTCTCTCACAAACGAGTCCGTCTCCTGAACGGATAGACGTATTATTCATTGCCAAATAAGCTGATTCCATTGCCGTACCTACCGCATTGGCCAACTTCATAGCACATCCGAGCTTTGCGCCATCGCACAAGATGCCGCCAATACTTCCTACAACAGTATTGATTGCTCTTTCCACCTGCTCAAAAGAACCGTCAAGCATAAGGACCATTCCAGAAGTAACACCCAACCCCGCAGCTATGGCGCAAGCACACATCGGTGAAAGGCGACCAATATGACTCTTTAGATAAATAGTGACAAGAAAACTAAGGGCAAGAGATCGAAGAAGCGCTTCTTTATCTTTATCAAGTTCACGAGCCATAACAACAAGGGGTAACGAAGCTGTAATGCCAACATTTCCACTTGTGGCACAACTCATGGCTGGCAGCCCCAGGCCATCCATTCGTGCATCAGAGGCAGCGGCTGTCAAGGCTTTAGCCTTGATAATAGGATTCATATAGGGATAATCGAGGAACCCCTGTCCAAACTTTCCTCCTGCTTGTTCTTCAAAACCAGCCTTGGCAAGTTTTTCGTTCATCACTATGGCATCTTGAAGGAATAATAAATTCTCAAGAGGCTCACTTAAAGAAAAATCGTAAAGATCCTTAAGCTTATAAGAAAGGATTGCATCTTTCGAATAGTCAGAAGCTGCTGTATCTTCTTGGGGTTTAGCCAATATCATTTCTTCATTGGCTTTTATAAGAACTACATTTGTATGGGTTTTAACGACAACTGCTCGTCCAACTCCATTTGTAGTTTCAACTGTAGCATCAATATAAAGACCAACCTCTTTTCGAGTCCAATCGATAGAAATGTGGGTGTTGGGTAGCATGGCTATGGCCCTTTTCTCGTCTTCCTTCGTGATATTATGTAAAACCTCTAGGCCTGCTTCTGCATCCCCAGCAACGGCACCAAGAGAAGCCGCTATATCAAGCCCTAATAGCGATGTACCTGGGATACCCACTGCTATAGAATTTTTATACGTATCCCGATCCATCACAACTTTTATGGATTTTACTTCCCCTTCCACAGCTGCTTGAGCCACACTTGCAGCAAAAGAAACAGAGGTCGGGCCAGTACATCCAAGGGCTGGCTTAACTTCTCTTTTCAAAATGGTAAGCAACGATTCTGACACTACAATTCCCCCTTTTTAGAAAGTAGGGGCTTATTGAAGCCCCTACTTATAAACAGTTTTAATCCATAACTAGCTTCACAGCTTCGTCAAAGTTTGCCTCTCCAAGTATCTTTCTCATTTCAGGCCAAACTTTTTCTCGAGCATTATCAGTAAGGGCTTGAAGCTCCTCTTTGGAAAGGTGAACAACCTCAATGCCATACTCTTCCATACGCTTCTCTTTTGCCGCTTGATCAGATTCAGCCTGAGCAACGCGGCGATCTTCCATTTCGCGAGCCAACGTAGTAATTAAAGCCTGATCTTCCTCAGAAAGAGAGTTCCAAAGTTCCATGTTTATAATGAGATACCACTGCTCAAAATGAGTATTCGATGGAACATAGCACTTGATAATGTCGCGGAAATTCGCATAATATCCTTCTGCTCCGGCTCCAAAAGCCCCATCTACAATTCCAGTCTGAAGAGCTGTAAATGTTTCAGCAAAAGCAAGAGGAGTAGCCATGTACCCTTGTGCATCTGCCAGAAGCTCAAAGGCTTTCTGCGTCGGGACTCGGACTTTCAGCCCTTTAGAGACGGAAGGATCGCCAGGTTTCTCAGGTTTTTTCAT
This sequence comes from Aminobacterium sp. UBA4908, assembly GCF_002398115.1. NCBI lineage: Bacteria > Thermotogati > Synergistota > Synergistia > Synergistales > Aminobacteriaceae > Aminobacterium > Aminobacterium sp. UBA4908. The sequence continues at coordinate 33,063 of NZ_DHCG01000013.1, read as the reverse complement.
GAGAGCGGTTCCTCCGAAATACACCGGCCAAACGCTAATAATTTTGAGGTCTTGTTTGGCGTAACGTTCCGCTGCCCAGTTCATGAGGGGAGTGCCGCTTACATAATTTTTCTTTACTCCCTCCCAATCATTCACAATGTACGGGAGATTCAATATCTGGAGCATTTTGTCGGCAGTGGTAACGACAGGCTGAATGGCCATGTCTACCGCACCAACACTCACTCTTTCATGAACGACGGTGTAGTCGCCAAGCTGACTGTTATCAAAAATCTGGAGCTTAATACGACCGTTAGATTCCTGTTCAAGTTTTTCTGCAAACCACTTCACATCTTTGTCAATTGCCGTATCTGCCGGGCGGATATGAGAAATCTTCCAGACATAAGATTTCTCTTTGGCCAGAGCTTCTCCGCCTACCATAAAGAGAGCCGCAAAAACAAAAGAAATTCCCAATAGTGCTGCAAAAAACTTTTTCATGAACACCGCCTCCTTTATGCTTAACTATTCTTTACTCCCAATTTTGCAAACCATTTGTCTTTGAGTTTTTGTGCGGTAGGGGTAGAAGCTAACCCTCCTCGCATGCTTCCTCGAAGTTCAACAGGCAAAAGCTTCTGTACATTGATGAGAGCATCGACCACTTCATCTGGCGGGATAATACTTTCTATGCCAGCAATAGCCATATCTGAAGCCGCAAAAGCATTGGCTACCCCTATAGCATTGCGTTTAATGCATGGAATCTCAACTGGTCCTGCAACAGGGTCACAGATAAGTCCCAAAATATTTTTTAAAGCAAGTGAAGAAGCATGAACAACCTCTTTTGCAGTACCTCCGGAAAGCTGTGCTAAAGCAGCAGCAGTCATGGCAGAAGCAACACCTATCTCGGATTGGCATCCTCCCAATGCTCCGGAAACTGGTGCCCTCATAGCGATGAGAGCCCCTGTCATTGCCGCTACAAGTAACGCATCTTCTATTTCCGCAATATCTGAGCTTAAATGTTCAGCTGCTGTTAGAAGGGCTCCAGGCAATACACCACTTGACCCCGCAGTCGGAGCTGCTACTACACACCCCATACATCCGTTCAATGTCATGACGCCCAGCGCTCTTGCCACAGCCTTTCCTACAGTTTCACCAGAAAGAGATCGCCCTCCTTCTACAAGAGCCATAAGTTTTACACCTTCATCATGGGGCATAAGCCCACCTAAAAGACAAAGATCGTTCCCCATCCCCTTTTCTACAGATTGAGACATTGTTTGCCACGCAATCTGTACCTTTTCACGAATAAAACCCTTGGATAAGCCACTCCTTTTTTCTTCAAATGCAATTGCTGCTTCAGGTAAAGAAATATGGAGAGAGTCAGCATAGTGAAGCCATCCTTCGAAAGAAGAGAAAAGAGGTTCATCGTTTTTCAATTTGTAATCAAGCAAACAAGTAAGGGGAAAAACCTTTCTAACTCCTGCTTCTCTTTCTATTTTTTTAAGCTGAATATCTGACAAAGGTTTTTCCGTAAGGCAGGTGTAAAGGACGTCCTTTTCTTCATGGTTTGACGAGACACTCTTTTCAAGGAATAAAACGTTCTCTTCCAAAAGTTCAGCTAAAAACTCTTTTGTGAAAAGCTTATCTGCAATAAAGAGAATCCCTTCTTCGCTTCCTTGCAAGTAAATAGGAAAGTCTTCAATATCTGTCATAAGAATTTCGCCACCACCGACAGAAATTCCTACAACCCGAAGGCTTTGATCTCGTCTCGCAAGAAGCATATCTACAGTGTTCGGGTTTCTTTTGGAGAGTGGTTCCAAGTGATATAAAACAGGGATATTTTTTTGCTCGGCCAAAGAAAGAGCTTCTCCTATTTCCGGAGAATCTTCTCTCATGCCAAGCAAGCCGCCTACTATAGCAGAATCGCTCATATGTCCTTTATAGGTTTCAGCCAATGCGCCATAGAAAAAAAGGTCAATGCGCTCAGGGTCTCCTCCTAAAAAGAGTCGGCCCATTCGCCCTATTCTGAGGACTCCCGCTGTATGAGAACTAGAGGGTCCTGTCATAATAGGACCGAGGGAATCAAAAAGACTCACGAGTCTGTTACGGTTCTGACAAAAGTTCATAGACGCCACTTCCCTTAATACCCACTACTGTAAAAATCCCATAATTCCAGGAAGGAAAAGGGACAGAGGGGGCCAAAATGTAGTAAGGATCATAACGGGGATATAGCCCAACAAAAGAAAAGTCATTGCTGGACGAAGAATCTCAACAAATTCCACCTCTCCAATCTTCATTCCTAAATAAAGGATGCTCGCATAGGGTGGCGTGACACCGCCGACTGCGAGGTTAACACCAAGAATGGAGGCAAAATGGATAGGGTGAATTCCTATGGCTAAAGCTAATGGTAAAAGTAAGGGCGCGACAAGAATAACTCCTGTAAGGTCATTCACAATCATGCCTATGAAGAAAAGAAGAAGATTGATGAGGACCAACAATATAACCTTATTCTGTGTAATTCCAAACATAGTTTTTACAATAGCTTGAGGAATTTGAAGCATAACAAATGTCTGGCTGAGCATGAGGCTACATAAAATCATGACCATGATAGATCCAACGGATATTGCAGAATTTTTGGCTACCTCATAATAATTTTTAGCTTTAAGCCCTTTATAAATTAGGAAACCTACAGGAATTGCATATATAACAGCTACTGCTGCGGCCTCTGTAGGAGTCATAATTCCCCCATAAATTCCGCCAAGAATAATAACTGGCATCATGAGGGCTGGTAATGCTTTCCAACCTCGATGAACAATTTCGCGCATTTTTTCTTCTTTTTTAAGCTCTGGCTCCAGTTTGAGAGGGAACCGTTTAGCCCATATAAGATTAATGATGGAAAAGAAAATAGTAACGAGGATTCCCGGCCCTACTGTGGCAAGAAAACAGGCTAAGATAGATGTTTCGGTGACCCAGCCGTAGACAATCAAAATAACACTTGGAGGAATAAGGAGCCCAAGAATAGAAGAATCTGTGACAAGAGCCGTAGCGTAACCTTTTGGGTATCCTTGCTCAACCATGCGTGGAATAAGGATAGGACCCACTGCTGCTACTCCTGTAAAACCGCTGCCAGAGATAGCGCCAATAATGGCGCAACTTACTGTAGCTACAACACCTAAACCACCCTTTACTCTCCCTACAAAAACGTCCACTAGATCAAGTAGATATTTTGCAATACCGCTTTGACTCATTAAACTTCCTGCAAAAATAAAGAGGGGGACACAGAGCAGGACAGGGCTCAAAATCTGTTGCAACCCCCACATCATCATGCCTTTCATGGATACGCCACCTATAATGCTCATATACATAAGGGCTCCACCAAAACAGAAAGGTAAAGGAACACCGAGGGAGAGGAATACAACGAGAATTAATAAAGCGATAAGAGCAACAGATACCATTTAATATACCTCCTCTTCCACTTCCATCTGGGTTAGCACGTCTTGAGGTGTTCGGATAAAGTCTCGAACATGACCAAAAAATTCAACGATGGTATAGAAGGTCATGCAAGCCATACTGACAAAAACAAGAGACTCAGACCAAATCATGGGAATAAAGAGCGTGGGACTTTCTTTTTGGACACGTAGAGCATATTTGAGATAATCGTATCCCCAATAGGAAAGCCAAATTAGAACAACTCCACTTAAAGCAGCAGCAATGGCACGCACTAAATACACTGATTTCTGTTTCCGCATAAAAACTTCGAGCACCCTGGCCACTATCTGATTTTTGTCTGCCGAAGCTTTTATAGCCCCGATAAGATATGCCCATGTTGTGGGAAAAAGAAGCAACTCTTCTATTCCCATAAGGGGGGCTTTAAAAACATAGCGCAACACAACCTGGCCAAAAACAAGAATCGAGATGAATGACATCAGAAAAACCAAAACTACATCTTGCGCTTTTGCTGCCCAATAAAGAATGGTGTTAAAAAAACTTTTTGACTCTGACATCCCAGACCCTCCCCTCTTACTCTTTTAAAGAATGGGTGTCGTACTCGCCTAACGACACCCATTCTTTATGTGCGGCGCTACCCGCTTGTTCTATACAAATGCGTACGTTTTTCCGCGTTGGCTCTTCTTAGCTCTGTCAAGCACAACTGAAGCCACACCAATATCCATAGCGCCTGTTCCAATGGGGATACAGAGAATCTTTTCTCCGTTAGCTACAGAGGCTTTCTTTTTTCCAGCAGCTAATTCGCCGATGGTGGCAAAAATGTCTTTTTCTGTGATCCGTCCAGAGGTACCAAGTTCTGCAAGAGCGCCGCGGTGAAGGGTCTGTCCAATATGATCTACTATTATTTTATCCGCGTTTAAAATACAATCATTATCACATTCCTGATATGATCCCATAGGGAAAAGCAACATTCCTGGCTTAAACCACTCATTTTTAAAAAACTTATCTTTTGATTGAGTAACACAAACGACCACATCTCCATCCGCTGCTTCTTCGGGGGTATTCGCAATATGAATTTTCCCTTTTACATAAGAAGCCATGTCAGAGGCATAGCGCTCAGCAGCTGCTTTACTAATGTCGTATACGTGTACTTCTTCTATGTCAAAAAGCTGGGAAATGGCCATGGTCTGAGTATGCCCCTGCATTCCCGCTCCATAGAGACATAAACGAAGAGATTTTCTAGGGAAAAGATACTTAAGGGCTACCGCTGTCTGAGCACCTGTACGAAGATTGGTAATGTATGCACCATCCATCACTGCTGTGAAGTTGCCCATTTTAGGATCTATGAGCATAATAAGAGAGGTAATATAGGGAAGACCAACTTTTTTACGTTCGCCTAAGAACCCGCCAGCCCACTTTATTCCAGCCGTGTCTGACCATCCAACATAGGCAGGCATAGCATTCATAAATCCACTATAAGGAGGGAACGATGCTGTTTCTCCAAGATCTAGATTGACTTTCGTGGGGTTAATAACAGTTCCGTCGCCCATTCCTTGAAAGGTTTTGTCGCAGGCCTCAACTACATCTTTCATCGTAATAAGCTCTTTGATTTCATTCTGGCTCATCAACAACGTATTCATAGAAAAAACCTCCCCCTTCATTAATTGTTACGTATCTTTGAGCTTTACTGATAGAGAATGGCAGGATATAGTAGAAATGATCTTATGCCCTGCTGTTGAACAATTGAACATTATCACAGCAAGGCAATAACGTCAAGCCTGAAAAAATAAAATTTTATAAATAAAACTGTATTGAATACAGGAGGATCTTATGTTTAAACCCGCAAACAAGGCAACTCTTCATGAAAATGTGCTACATCAAATGATCAACGCCATAAAAAATAAGGCTTGGGAACCGGGTATGAAATTACCTGGGGAACAATCTTTGGCGAAAACCTTCGGCGTAAGTCGGAACTGCATACGAGAGGTTTTAAAAGCTCTTGAGCTTACAGGGATAGTCGAAGCCCGAGCTGGTGACGGCACATATCTTTCCGACAGTGCTTTGTGTAACATAGCTAATACAGAACTTGTTGCCTCTCTCTTCGAGGAAAGCACTCTTGCAGAGCTCATGGAGGCACGGCAACTTCTGGAAGGACAAATTGCCTACTGGGCAGCCGAACGGGCTACTGAGGAAGATGTGAATATCTTAGAGCATATTTTGATGGAAGAAACAGACGTTCCCAACGTAGATATACATAACCAATTTCATAATTTTCTGGCGGAAGTAGCCGGGAATCCCTTTCTATTGCGTCTTTTAGATTCCATACGAAATGAAGTATCTGCTCAAAGAATTATGTTTAAGTCATGGCCCTCTACAGATCTGGAACAATTTCGGAAAGACCACTGGGAAATCTGTCAGGCGGTAAAAGCACGGGCTCCAGAAAAGGCACGAGAAACTATGATCCAACACCTCGCCCATTCGCAAAAAGGGATTCTGGAGAAAAAGGAGAAAGAGAGACTATAAAATTGTTATATAAAATATAAAATCTATTTTTATGTCTCTTCATGGAGTTCAAATAGTATATACTTTAACAAGGTCTTATACGTAAGGGGGATATAATGTTTAAACCGGCAAGTAAATCGACACTTCATGAAAGCGTTCTCAACCAAATTATTGATGCTATTAAAAAAAATATATGGGAACCTGGTATGAAGTTGCCTGGAGAACAAGCTTTAGCGAAAACCTTCGGGGTAAGCCGAAATTGTATTCGAGAAGTTTTAAAGGCTCTTGAACTTTCAGGAATTGTTGAAGCGCGTCCTGGTGATGGCACGTATTTATCTATAAATGCTCTTCGCAATATTACTAACACTGAGTTTGTTGCAAGCCTTTTTGAAGAGTCTACATTAAAAGAGCTTGTGGAAGCTCGGCAATTGTTAGAAGGCCAAATTGCTTATTGGGCAGCACAACGGGCTACTGAGCAACAAATTCAAAAAATGGAGGAGCTTTTATTAAAAGACGAGGAACATCCGGATGTAGATATTCACGATAAATTTCATAATGTCTTAGCAGAGATGGCGGGAAATCGTTTTTTATTGCGGTTACTTGGATCTATTCGCAATGAACTCGCGACGCAACGACTCATTTTCAAAACCTCGCCAGTTGAGAACCTTGCTGCTTTCAAGAAAGAAAATTGGGAAATATGTCAAGCTATAAAAGAGCGGAATCCAGAGAAAGCCAAAAAGATTATGTATAAACACCTGTCTCACGGCCAATATGAGATCTTGGAACGTTTACACGAAAAAGAACAGCGTTAGGTCGTATTGAAATAAGAACACATTATTTTTAATGCTTCAGAAAGGATATAAATGATAAAGCCTGCTAATAAATCTACGTTATATGAAAATGTTTTAGAACAAATGCTCGAAGCAGTAAAAAAAGGGGCATGGAAACCTGGAGAAAAGATCCCAGGGGAACTAGCTCTTGCTGAGATATTTCAAGTCAGCAGAAATTGCATCCGAGAAGTTTTAAAAGCTCTCTCAATATATAACATCGTCGAATCCCGATCTGGAGATGGCACATACATTTCTGCCAATGCGCTGCGATATTTGGCAAACAATGAGCTCGTTGAACACTTATCGGAAAATGTTTCCATACGAGAATTAATGGAAATTCGAATTCTTTTAGAGACACAAATTGTAGAATGGGTTATAGAACGGGCAACAGAAGAGGACCTTGAAACTCTCAAAGAAATTGTTTTTTTAGAACGAGGCAATAAAAATGAAGCTATCAATCCTTCCTCACATACTAAATTCCATGAATATCTAGCTGAAATAGCAGGAAACAGCTTGGCTGTTAAAATATTAGCCTCCATACGAGAAGAAATTAATGCACAAAGATATAGATATACAAGGCTTCCCTTGTCTAGCTGGCAAGAGATGATGACAGAACATGAAGCAATATTAAACTGCATACTCAATAGAGACATAGGTAAAGCACGTGAAAGCGTAAAGAAACACATTGAACATATGCTTAAAAGTCAATTATTAAGCCTTGATGCGCAAAAGAATTGCGAGTAACCCTTCAAAGGGCTACTCGCAATTTTATAGAATGATCATTTCTTTATCTAGTTTATTTAATACTTCAGGACCCGTTTCTGTAATAGCAATAAGATTTTCTATACGGACCCCAAATGCCCCCTTTAGATAAATCCCCGGTTCTATGCTGAAACAGTTCCCAACCTCCAGAGGTCTTTTATTTCCTGCTACGATAAAGGGATCTTCATGAGGATCCATACCAGTTCCATGACCTAAACGGTGGGTAAAAGCAGCACCATAACCTGCTGTTTCAATAACTTTTCTCGCCTTATTGTCTATATCCTCCGGTATGGCTCCTAGCGTAGCCTCTTCTTCTCCAACATTTTGTGCTTCTAGAACAATTCTATATACCTTTTTCTGTTCTTCCGTCGGATCCCCTATAAAAAACATTCGTGTCATATCACAATTGTAGCTGTTATACCAAGCCCCAGTATCAACGATAATAATGTCTTTGTTTTGAATAATTCGATTGTCTTGGCCTCCATAATGTGGCATCGACCCATTTATTCCAGAGGCTACAACAGGGTACCGGGGAACCCCCCCTCTTTTCTCATGGAGAAACATAATATGCTTCGCTATATCTTTTTCCGTAACTCCTGGGCGGATGAAATTTTTCAGGTCTTCCATAACTGCATCATTATTTCTTGATGCCGCTCTCAAAAAATCAAGTTCCTGCTCATCTTTACTACGTCGAAGAGGCGAAAGAACCGATGCCCCATTTACACACGTTATGTTCGTCTCTAAAACTGCATCAAGCATATCTACAGCTTTCACTCCTGCATTAAATGCAACTCTTCCATTGTTAAGGCCTAAGGCTTTTATCCCATCTTTAAATACTTCCACAAATCCTTGACCATCTTTCCATTCCAAAATGGCCGTACTTTCAGGAAGAGCTGCCTCCATTTCTTCGCGATAAAGGGAGGGGCAGAGAGCAAAAGATTCTCCATTTTTAGAGATCATGACTCCTTTAAATCGACTGTCAGGATGAAGCTTAAGGCCTGTGGTGTATTCCAGATCTGAAGAGGGAGCTAAAAAAATTCCATCTAAATTGCTATTTTGAAGAATTTCGAGAAGTTTGTTAAATCTTTTTACGTAATCCATCATATCCTCCTCGTATAAGAGAAAGAGAGAAGCTTTTATCTGCTTCCCTCTTTCTTACTAAAACAAACTATTTCTTACTTTATTTTGTAGTATTTCTTAGGTATCTCAACATCCGTCAAATGGAGGAACCCTTTCCCAAAGACGTAGGAGTCTTGCATAATAAGGAGATAATTTTTCATCTTTACACCTGTATTTTTATCTGTATAGTACATTGTTCTCCATGATGCTCCCGGAGTATATGTCTCAAGAGCTTTTTTTAGCGCCTCCGTGTCATTAATGTCGGTTTTCCCTTCTACTACCCATTTCCCGAACTCGCCAAGCCCTGCAGCAGTAGCATAGGCAGTAGAGTACGCCCATGTACCCAGTCTTCCACCAGCTCCGGCATCTACTACTGCTTTTTCTATTTTAGCCATAATGGCTTCCCAATTACCCTTCTCCTTCTCAAGATCTAGATGAAAAGCCCCTGGATATCCCTTCAATGGAGACGGACTATCTGCTTCCAAAAAGTAACCGCCATGATGGTGGGTCAATTGTCGCAACAATGGCTCAATATGAGTTTGGTTCGTCGTAAAGAAACACGCATTTTTCCCATATTTTTCAAGCCATGCTGGCGTTTTTTCAAGGACGTACTGTTGCGCGCCTGCCACTCCTACATCTGATGTAGGATCTGGCGCTGTTTCCTGAACAAACTTAAGACCTAAGTCTTTACATACTTCTTCCATTATATGCATACGCCTTGAAAGAAGTTCTATGCTCAAATGACGTGGGAAAGAAATATGGACAAACGTATCAGCTCCCATTTCTTTCGCACCATATATAATTGTGTATCCTCGGCTAATATGATCTGGCATTACAGCAAGAGAAGCTACTGGACAAATCATATTAGGATCTTCGAGGGGATTACCTGCAAGTCTTACAATATCTGGCCGCTTCTCCATAATTCTTTTAAAAGCCTCTGTTGTTCCAGGAACAGCCTCATCAACAACAATTACTTTCATTAGAGGATCATCGGCAAGACTTACAATTTGAGTAATTGTCGTCTCCATTTCCGCGTTAAAGTTATCTGGAGATGTGAGATGTCTAACCATGCCTCCATCCGCCACATCACCATATTTTTTCAATAGAGCCTCTGCTCCCCGGTAATTATCTTCAGCTTGAGAAACTGTTGGAGTAACGATACCGATATGGAATGGCGCTTCTGCTAATGCTAATCCAGAAAAAGAGCACACTAAAAATACAGCACATAAAAAACGACAAACAACCTTTTTCATAAAAAGCACCCCCTACTACATTTTTATCTTCACAGTTCCCTCTCAATGTTTCCCCTTTGCAACTCTTTGAAACGTATAGTCTTTACCTCCTCCTTTTCATTACGTTCTTATAGTTGAATGTGTTTTTGCTTTTCATAGTCTTCTTTCATCCTTATTCGCAACGTTTCATCTAAAATAGTTTTTAGGCTAGCCCTGGCCAATCCCCTTGCAGCTTTGCTCAGGGCACTCCTCGCCTTGCCTCCACGGCATGCTCGCCCAAAATCGACAGTGTGAGGTGCAATTTCTTGTTCAGAAACACAAATAAGCAGTTCCAAAGTGGGAAGCCTCCACGAAATAGCACCCATATCTGTAGAACCAGTAAGGCTCGGATAATCATTAATAGGCTCTCCTACTTCTTCTTCCATAATTTTTTTGAGCATATTTTTACCGGTAGGGTTGGGGAGCATATTATCCATGCTATATCCACATTTGCTCCAAGATACTTCCGTTTGAGTTGCTATAGCCGCTCCTCTGGCGCAATCAAAAACCTGCTCTACAACTTCATTTAAATAGGTTCTCCAAGGGGCTCTTAAAAGCAGTCTCGCCGCCGCTTTGCTTGGAACTATATTGGGCGCCGATCCTCCTTCTGTAACAATGCCATGCATACGTACTTCTGGTCTGACATGCTGGCGTAACATATCTATTCCGTGCAAAAACAGCTGAAGGCCATTAAGAGCATTTTTTCCCTCCCAAGGAGACGCCGCTGCATGGGCTGATTTCCCAGCAAAAGTAAACTCGAAGGGATCTACAGCTAGAGAATTAAAACCTATAAAAGAGCTCCCTGTTTCTGGATGAGCCATGAGGACAAGATCACAGTCGTCAAAAAGTCCCGCTTTTGCCATGGGTACTTTTTCACCTGTTGTTTCTTCCGCCGGAGTGCCAATAACTCTGATCTGGGCAGGAATATTTTCTTTCTCCAGTACATGTTTGAGAGCTCTTGCCGCTAGAACTGAAATAGCTCCACACATATTATGGCCACAACCATGCCCTACTTCAGGTAAGGCATCATATTGGGCAAGAAGCCCTACAGTAGGGGCATCGTCTCCTCTATTTTTAAAGAATGCGTTGAAACCTGTGTCATACCCCGCATATGGTCGTTCTATTGTAAAATTTTCTTTTTCTAGGGCTTCACATAAAACTTTGGACGTCTCGTATTCCTCATGGCTGAGTTCTGGGTGCTCTGCTATCCAGTCGCTGAGTGTTCCAAGTTCATCAAGGTTTTTGCAAATATACTCGTCCATTTTCAGTGCAAGATCTTCATACTGAGACATGAACTACACCTCCAACATATATGCATTATGATTATTCTGTCACTATGACATCAGAGGAACCTGCTGCAACAAGAGGTAGAGAGACGATAACCATTCGCTCAAGCTTTAAAGAAAGAGGAAAAGTTATAGATTTACCAATCACTCCATCTGATAAAGTCTCTATTAAAAAGACATTCTTTAAGCCGGCAACTTCTATTGCAATCCTATCTTCTGACTCAAGTTCAAATTTTTCTTCTCCTGCTGTAATACGAACACAATCTAAAGCTGGAAAAACTTCTCCATTTTGCTGTATCTCTTCATTCGCAAAAACGACAACATGCCGTTTACCTATAAAAACTAAAAAAACCCCAAAGAAAACTAAAGCCACCACAAGAAGAGTCCGTAAAAGTATTCTTCTCTTTAAAGTGCTCAAGGCAAATCACCTCTTCTCTTCTAAACCAGATCTTCGTCTTCCATTTTCATTCGAGCTATTCGAGCTCGACGTCGTTCCCACGCGTGAAGCAAAAGAGTTACAGCAATAATCCCGTAAGAAACAAATACCCTAAAGTATTCACCAAGCTGCGCATCCCCTATAAGATTTTTTCCAGCAGTCGGTGAGATCACAAACATTAAGTGAAAGAGGAGGACTCCGATAAAAACATTGGAAATACGTGCCTTCGAAACTGTGGCACCACCAATAAGGAGCGCTGCTATAGCGAAAATACCTGTCTGTTCATGACTATTGTAGGTATTTATGGTTCCAAGATTTTGCAGGAAGATAATTTGCCCGTAACAAGCAAGAAGAGTGGAAATAATAATGGCCACGATACGCGTTTTTTCCACAGGAATTCCAGCCCCATCTGCAACGGCCATATCCTTACCTACAGCCCGCATGTCTTGCCCAAGTTTTGTCTTTTCAAACATGACCAAAAGGAGACAAAAGGCTAAAATAACCACAAAAGTTGCTACAGGGATAGAAAGCCCTTGTATTTCTATTGTCACAAGAGAATCCAGCGCCTTCCTAATGCCGGGAAGAGCCATTGTGTTCCTTACGCCGTACCCTCTAGAGAGCAAAAGTTCAGGATCTTTGAGTGGGAAAATCGATCCCATACAATAAAGAACCACGAATTGGTAAACCCCATTCATGAAGAATCCTAAAATATACGAAGTCACCATTTCCCTGCCTTTTGCTCTATTCATTACATACCCACAAAGAAGGCCTAAAAGAATGGATATGGGGGTTCCTATCAAAGCTGCTATCAACAAGCCCGGAATACCTGCAACACCCCAATCGACGGCAAGGATTAAACCAATTTGCCCGGCCATTGCGCCAAGAACCATTCCAAAATTCAATCCCATTCCGGCAAGTACTGGTATAAGAAGAGATAAAACCAGAAAAGTATTACGGCTTAGGCGAGTTATCATTTCCTGAAGAAGATAGTGGCAACTTAAGCCTGAGATAGGAATGGCGAAAAGAGCGAAAACAAGAAATATGATGGGAACTATGTTCGATAATATAAACCCCTTTAAAGAATGTTTTTTCATCTTTTTTTCACCTGCTCTTTCCTGGTAAGAGCGTATAAAATCATGCCATTAGAGACAATGATTCGAATAACCTCTGACATGTCTGTCTCTAGAAGACCGTTAATAACAGAAGGGGTCATGGTCAGTATTCCTTGGAAGAGCAACGTTCCTATAACAACGTTCGTAATTGTCGCTTTGTTTACAGAAGCTCCACCTAGCAACACTGCTGCTACAGCTGGGAAAGCCATGTAAAAAGGCCCCATATAGAGCTGGATAAAACCATAACTTTGTTCGTACACAACCATCCCAACTGCACCCAGAACAGTAGATATAATTACCGATAAAACTCTCATGCGATCGACATTAACGCCGTTAGCTCTGGCAAATTGCGGGTTACTCCCTGCAGATGTCATAGCAGTTCCTGTTTTCGTTCTGAAAAAAGCCCACACTAAAAAGCATGCCGCCACAAAAAAAAGGAAGGTGCCTGTTGGGAAAAAGAAGTAATTACCAATACGGAAAGCTAAAAATTTGTTCAAAACTTCAAGCCAAAAACCTTCGAGACTGATCGTAGTTCGCAAACCACTACCACCAAATCCCCACAGCATGAGTGGATTACGATAGGGCAAAAGGAGCCACATCATACACATAAAAGCCACAGAGGAAAAACCTACATAGGTGGCGATCATCATTTCATCGCCTTTCGCCAGATTTAAAATCCAGCCATAGATATAGCCTAAAAGAGCCGCGAGAGGGATAGCAATTAAAAGAGCTACAAAAAAACCTGTAAATCCCTGTAAGGAAAATTCCATAGATGTCACTGCGCCAACAAGCCCAGCTATAACACCTAAAGGCAACCCAAAGTTAAGGCCACAACCGGACTGGATCATGGGAACCATGGCTAACACCATAATGCCGTTCATTCCTACCCTAACTAATGTGTCGCTTAAGGACGTATCCACGCGAACGCCAACAAAAGGAGCAATAGCAAAGAGTATCACAAGAAAGAAAGCAATAATGACACGAGGCCAACCAAATTGCGCTACGATTCTTTCTATTTGTTGGGAGTTATGCATGAGTTGCTTCCTCCTTTTTCTTATTGCCAAGCATAAGGAGACCGAATTCTTCCAAAGGAGCATCTGCTGGGAGGATATCTGCTATCTCCCCTTCACTAACAATTGCAATTCTATGGCAGACAGAACGAAGCTCTTGAAGTTCAGAACTCGTCACAATAATAGTCGTCCCCAATTTTTCGTTAAATTCCTTTAAAACATCAAGGACAAGCTGTTTTGCCCCTATATCAATGCCCCGAGTAGGTTCTGAAGCAAAGAGGACGTGAGGGGAAGTGGCAAGGACCTTTGCGACACACACTTTTTGCTGGTTTCCTCCGGAAAGTTCTATAACCCTTTGGTTTGGTCCAGTACACTTTATATCTAACTTTTTTATATAGTCCTCTGCATATTGATACAATTCTTCCTCATTCCTCCATTTAATAAATCCACCGAGGAGTTTTTTAATAAATCGTTCATGGACCTGCATGGCAGTAAAGGCAATATTTAAAGCTATGGACTCATCGAGGAGAAGACCAACTCCCCTTCTATCTTCTGAGATAAAAGACAGGCCTGACCGTAATGAGGAAAGAGGATCATTAAGTTTAAGTTCTTTGCCATCTAATAAGACAGTTCCCCTGGAAGGGAACAATCCCATAATGCCATTGGGGATACCGAGCTTCCCCTGCCCTGCAAGTCCTCCAATACCTAATATTTCTCCACCAAAAGCATCGAAAGAAACATTTTTTACTTTTTCTCCAGGCATATCCACTTGTAAGTTCTGAACAGATAAAACTACAGGCCTTTTTGTTTTTTCTCTTTTATTGACTTGTGTTGAGCTTTCTTTAATCTCGCGACCAACCATCCACGATGCAATGCTTCGAATATCCGCTTCTGATGTGGGAATATCTCTAATAACCCGGCCATCTCTTAAAACGATAATGCGGTCGCATACATCTAGAACTTCCTGAAGCCTATGAGATATAAAGATGAGACCAATTCCTTTCGCAGATAGTCTCTTTAATGTCTTCAAGAAGGTCTCTGCCTCAGACTCCGTTAGTACGGCAGTGGGCTCATCGAGAACTAAAATTTTCATCTGCTCTCTATCTATTTCGCGCGCTATTTCAGTAAATTGTTTATAACTTACCGGCATCTCTGAAACGAGCGCATCTGGGTGGATATCTACCCCCAAAACCTGTATCGCTTTTTCTGCGCGTTTTTTCATAGCGGGTCTATCCAACAATCGAAAACGATCACCAAAAACTTCAACTAAAGGGTTGTATCGAGAGACTTCTCTATTGAGAAGGATATTCTCTGTTGCGGTAAAGCTTGGGATGAGGAAAAATTCTTGATGAACCATTCCTATTCCGTTATCAATAGCGTCCAAAGGGTTAGTAAAATGAACCTCTTCCCCTTCTATTAGAATTTTTCCACTATAACCGCCTGTGTCATGGATAACAGGCATTCCAAACAGAACGTTCATGAGGGTTGATTTTCCAGCTCCGTTTTCCCCCACTAAGCCTATAATTTCTCCCCGCTTCAAGTGAAAATCGATACCTTCCAGAACTTTATTGCCGTAAAAGTCCTTACAGATACTGCACATTTGCAGAAGCGGTTTCGAATCAAACATTCCGCACCCCCCTCTCTTTAAACAATATCCTACAGTATGGC
Source organism: Aminobacterium sp. UBA4908 (assembly GCF_002398115.1). Taxonomy (NCBI): domain Bacteria; kingdom Thermotogati; phylum Synergistota; class Synergistia; order Synergistales; family Aminobacteriaceae; genus Aminobacterium; species Aminobacterium sp. UBA4908. Next base: position 17,650 of record NZ_DHCG01000013.1, on the reverse strand, counting down.
TGTTGGACATTTGAACATTAACACAGCAATATTTCTCAGTCAAGAGGATATCTTTAAATTTTTTAAACTTGTATATACTTAAGAAAAATAGAATTCGGTTTCAAATGAGGAGAAAAAAGCGGATCCACTTTCAGTTGTAATTGTCAACATTGCGTATAGCACGCAACAATTCGCATGGGCACAGAAAAGAGAGGATACATTGCATAACTTAGGTATAGAGCAGCAAGGAAGTGGCACATAAAAAAAGGCAGCCCATGTACCTTTGGGCCACCTTCTCTATCAACATGCTTTATTCGTATACTTTAAGCGCAATTGCATACATTCAAGACTTGACGTTACGTTATAAAACTAAAGTTTTATAACGTTTGCTGCCTGATCTCCCTTTGCGCCGGCTGTTACATCGAAGGAAACTCGCTGACCTTCATCGAGAGTCTTGAAACCATCCCCCTGAATAGCGCTAAAATGGACAAAGACATCTTTCCCCTCATCGCTCGTAATAAACCCATAGCCCTTCGTCGCATTAAACCATTTGACTGTTCCCTGTTTCAAGATTTTTCCTCCTAAATAAATCGAATAGCCGGCCTCAAACCAGCGTTTATCACGCTATCATATTTCTAAATAAAGGTCTAGCACTCTCTATTCAATTATACAAAAAACACAAAAGAGAAAGCACTCTCAAACTTTTTCAGGTATACTTCAATTGTTTGTATTTTTAAGGGGTGATAGCAATGATTCTCGTCACAGGAGGAGCTGGGTATATAGGTAGCACAGCAGTTTTGGCTTTACAGGAAGCTGGCTTCCATGTAGTCGTTCTCGATAATTTCAGCCGCGGGCATAAAGATCTTGTCTTTTCTCCCTATCTCGCGGAAGGCGACTTACGGGATGAAGTTTTTGTACAAAAAGTTTTTGATACATATCCTATTGAAGGTGTACTTCACTTCGCAGCTCTCAGTCTTGTAGGGGAGTCTATGAAGGAACCAGAAGGATACTATTGGAACAATATAACTGGGACACTCAATCTTTTACGCGCGATGAGAAGCCATAACGTTATGTCTTTTGTGCTTTCTTCTACAGCCGCTGTTTATGGCGAGCCTGAAACTGTGCCAATTTCAGAAGAAGCCAACAAAACACCCACAAATGTATATGGCGAAACAAAGCTCTTCCTCGAAAGTGTGTTGCGCCGCTATTATGACGCCTATGGACTTAAAAGTATTTCTTTCCGTTATTTTAATGCCGCAGGGGCAGACCCCCAGGGACGTACAGGGGAAGATCACTCTCCTGAAACCCATCTGATTCCTCTTGTACTTGATGTGGCGCTGGGGCGGCGTGCGTCTATTGCTATTTTCGGTGGAGACTACCCTACAAAGGACGGTACGTGTGTGCGAGACTACATTCATGTAACGGACTTGGCACAAGCTCATGTCTTAGGATTACAGCGCCTTTTAGCAGGGAAAGCCTCCATAGAAACATATAACCTTGGGAATGGAAGCGGCTATTCTGTACTCGATATTATAGAAACAGTACGAAAGGTAACCCAACATCCCGTCCCCACTATAGACGGAGCACGACGTTGGGGAGATCCCGCGAAACTCGTGGCTTCCTCTCAAAAAGCTATCAAGACTTTGGAATGGGAACCACGCTATGCCGCTTTGGAACAGATTGTCGAAACAGCCTGGGCGTGGCATCAAAAAAGATTCGGATAGCGATGCTCGCAAGGATACAGTGTGGAATAGCAGAGAAGGAAAAACGGCGCCTCTCTTTTCCCTCTCTGCGAAATTATATTTCTTCCGCCGCAGGCACCCCAAGTTTCTCGTATTCCCTCGCAATCACCGAACCAAAGGCAACCAGATAAACTACCTTGATTTTTTGGTCGTTCGCCAGGAAATCCGAAATCGTATTCAGCGCTATTGAGCATGCTTCCGCAACAGGATAGCCATAGACACCACAGCTTATAGCCGGGAACGCTATTGTAGTACAGTCATGATCCCTTGCAAGTTCCAGGCTTCGACGGTAGCATGAAGCCAGAAGCTCTGCTTCCCCCCTCGTTCCGCCGTGCCAAACCGGCCCGGGGGTATGGATGACGTAAGAGGCGGGAAGATTATATCCCTTTGTTATCTTTGCATCTCCAGTGGCACACCCTCCAAGAGAACGACAGGCTTTAAGCAACTCGGGGCCCGCAGCTCTATGAATAGCACCATCCACTCCGCCACCGCCAAGAAGAGACGTATTTGCGGCATTAACAATGGCATTCACCGCCATAGTCGTTATGTCTCCCTCGTAGAGGCGGATCCTCTTATCGATAGTCATAATACTCCCTCTCCTTTCGTGAAAAAATTGCCTTTGTCCATTAAAAGTACTTAAAAAATACTTATTTTTTACTGTCATTTGTTTTCTTGTTTGTAAGGGTGATGTCATTTATTTTCCAGCAGCACCATTGCGGCGCAGAGAGCCTATTCCTTGAACGATGCCATTTTCATTGACACCAATGGCATTTAATCCACCAAAAAATGCATCTGGATATGGGTACAATTTCACAGTATGGCCGAAAAATTTCTCAAGGCATTTTATAGTGTTCACAGGGAAAGCGTCTTCCATGCGCAACTCTGGATACAGAGTGTAGCCTACAAATTTAGGAGCTTTTACAGCCTCCTCAAGGGTCATATGAAAATCGACAAGATCTACTATTACCTGAACTAAGGTGGAAACGATACGTCCTCCTCCAGGCGTTCCAAGCACCCACTTAATCTTTCCGCCCTTTTCTATAATTAAAGGGGCAATTGTAGTGCGAGGGCGTTTCCCTTCTTCCATGTAAAGCGGGTCTCCCTGTGCAGATCCATCTTGGAAATTACATAATTCGTTGTTAAGAAAAAAACCTCCTACCCAATAGCCTGTTCCCCAAAAATCGGATATGGTTTGTGTCCAGGAAACAGTATTCCCCCATTGGTCCACTATGGCAAAATGGGTTGTAGAGGATGATTCTACAGGCACAATTTCCTTGTTTTCTATAGGAGCTTTATAGGGTTTTTCTTCTATTAAAATATCTGAGAATTTTTTGCCCTCTTCAAAAAGGAGAGGATTTCCGTAGCGTTGTTTCCATTCCTCTGGGGAAGAAGCCTGAGATAGATTAAGCTCCATAAAACGACGTTGAGCATATTTTTTATCTACTAGACCATGTTCTGGCAGATCGTCAAAAGATGTATCACCTACGAATTTTTCCTGATCCAGTGCTGTAAGGATAAAAATTTCTTGCATAAGGTGTATTCGTAATGGGTCGTCCCATTCAAAAGCAGAGATATTGAATTTCTCCAAAATATTGAGGGTTTCAATAAGACGCGGCCCTCCTGCTGGCATTCCCGCTACATATATATCGTAGTCTCGATACGTTCCATGAAGAGGGCTTCGCGCACATACACTATAAGACTGAAGATCTCCTTTTTGAATCCAGCCCTCGTTGTGTTTCATAAATGTTTCTATAGAATCAGCAATAGAACCACTATAAAACGATTGCAATCCTTCTTGACTCAAAATGCGAAGCGTTTGGGCCAAAGGTAGATTGAAACATCGGTCTCCCTCTTTCCAAAGTTGCTGTCCGTTCTTTAGAAAATCAGGAGCGGAAAGGATCAGGTGATCGTAGTAAAAAGCCACTGCCTGGGCGAATTCCTTAGTAACCACAAATCCTTCTTCCGCTAAGTGGATAGCCGGCGATATCAAATCCGATAAAGGCATGGTTGCCAGCTTTTTATGAATGTATTCCAGAGCAGCGGGAAGGCCGGGAACACCTGCCCCCTTCAGAGTTTGCATCGTCTTCGCAAATGACATCTTACTCTTTCTTATATTTTCATATGTAGCCAAATGAGGAGCAACGCTGCGAAAGTCCAAAGCAAATCTCTCCCCATCAGCTGTTCTGCCAATAAGATACCCCTCTCCCCCCAAACCAGAACCATAGGGCTCTACCACTCCCAAAGCCACACTCACTGCTATAGCCGCATCAAAAGCATTCCCACCTTTCTCCAAAATTTCTGCCCCAACCTTAGCGGCATCAGGATTCATCGCAACAACAATGCCGTGATCAGATTGAAGGACAGGAGCTATCGTTACAGCCTGAGATGTTGGGGCAAAAAAGAGGAAGGCATATAGTATAAAGGAACAACAAATGATGCCATGTCCCGAGCCCAGAAATCCAGCGTTGCAAAACCTTAACTTACGTATTTTCATCTCCTATAACCCCATATTTCCATTAATCTGCACCTACATTCCCATATTATAAGGCCGTGCCAGATCCTGAACATTTCAAGATCTGGCCTTATTTTATTTTTCCAAAGTAGAAGTACAAGCTGGGCATCGAAGAGCCTGTTCAGGAATTTCAGTGAAGCAGTACGGGCATATTTTTACTGGTGGTTTCGGTGCTGGCATTGATGGTTTTCTTAGTCGGTTCAAATTTTTCACAAGGACAAAAACAGCGAAGGACACTATAAGAAAGCTTACTATGGAGTTAATAAACAAACCTGCATTCAATGTAACAGCTCCAGCCTCTTTTGCTTGCGCCAAAGAAACATAGGGCCCAGCCGTCGCCCCTTCCTTCAAAACCCAAAAAACATCTTTAAAATCTACATTGCCCATAAGTAACCCAATAGGCGGCATTATTACATCATTCACCAAAGAAGAAACAACGCTCCCAAATGCTCCACCAATAATGATTCCTACCGCCATATCCATAGCGTTACCCTTCACGGCAAACTCTTTGAATTCTTTTAAGATAGACATGGTATCCCCCCTATATTAAAAAATAGTTATCCCTATATTATATAATGAAACAATCTAAACATCTTTATCGGTAAATACATGGGGCAGGAATAAAAAATAATATTACAATGGACAATAAAAAGAACACGATAAAAATGAAGTTATAAAAACGCTGCGCAATTCAAGACCTGGCACCATTTTATGGGGGTGAGAAGATGAAGCGTACACTGATAATTGTAGCTATTTTTATTCTTAGTTTCGTCATGATTTTACCAGTGTCTGCAAGAGCTTTTGAGATGAGCTCTTTTTCTGGTCCTCGTGTTACAGATTTATATTTGATAATTGTACGTGATCCTGATGCCCAACTTTTGGCTCTGGAGAAGGGGCAGGTTCATATCCTCAGTGATATTGCTCGACCTGTAGATATTGAGAGGTTGTCTCAGAATCTCTCAATAGGCATGTCTCTTGCAAAAGGATTCCACGGATTTTTCCTCGGTTTTAATTTACGAGCCTTTCCATGGAACTCTGTAGCGTTACGCCAGGCCGTTTGCGAGGCAATTCCACGAGAGAAACTGGTACGAGACCTTTTCTCGGGCTATGCAGAGCCACTGTCTACCTTTTTACCTCCAGCTTCTCCCTACTTTGAACAAAATGTGGTTACCTACCCTTATAACCCTGATCATGCGAAAAAACGTCTACAGGAAGCTGGCTGGAGCTGGAACAAAAATGGCATCCTCGTATCTCCAGATGGGACCGGACCTGATGCTAAAAGAACTCTTACTCCACAGAAGCTCCTCTCGCCTACTGCTCAGATAGCTCCCACAACAGCAGAGATCGCCGAACAAGCTGCGGCTTCTCTTCGAGCCATTGGGATTCCCATAGAGGTCGAACCCATGGATTTTTCTACTATGATCGCACTGCTGGACGAGCGAAAATTCGATGCATATGTTTTGGCGTGGCAGATGACACGGGACCCAGATTCCTTGTTCGCCTTATACCACTCCTCTATGGACGTAAAGGGCGGATATAATATTCCTGGCATATATAATTCCAACCTGGATAGCATTCTCGAAAGGCTTCGATGGGCCCACGACGAAGCCTCTGCTCGATTGGCAGCTTCTGAAGCCCAAAAGATGTTGGCAGACATTGTGCCAGTAGTTCCGATCTACAGTCGATATTCCATATCCGCCGCTTCGACGTTGTGGAAAGGGACGTATGCCACTTCCTATACAACATCGGATAATATATGGAGTTTCCTGCGCATGGAACCGAGGGAAGGTTCTATGGAACCCCTTCGTGTAGCTCTTGCAGATGAGCCACGCTCTCTCAACCCTCTAACAGCCAGTTCCGCCTATGACTGGAACGTTCTGTCACTTATTTACGACGCCCTTCTGGCAATAAATCCTGAAAACCTGGGCGATCTTCCATGGATCGCTGAATCATGGAAGATAGAGACTATAAGAGAGGGAGACCTTCCGGCAACAAAACTCTCCTTCCATATTAGGAAAGGGGTTACGTGGCAGGACGGACGTCCCCTGACAGCTTCTGACCCTGCTTTTACTATTAGCTTTCTTAAAAAACATCGGCCACCTCGATTTTATGATGCTGTGAGTGATGTTGATAAAGTTGAGACGCCTGACGAATACACCTTGGAGGTTACTATGAAGACCACGAGCTATTGGCATCTCCATAATATTGGGGGGCTCCCTATTTTTCCTCGTCATATACTGGAAAAAGTATCGGATTGGCAGAGTTGGAAACCAGCACAAACCCCGTTGGAAGGCGAAGAGGGACTCTCCCAGTTGGTGGGGTCAGGGCCCTTTATCTTCAAAGAATATCGCCCTGGAGAGTACGTTCACTTTATACGCAACCCCCACTTCTGGCTTCTTCGCAAATGAGGGATCAACCATGAAAAATTACTGGGCTCGACGAATAGCAGGCTCCATTCTCGTTCTGTTCATTGTTCTTGTCTTAAATTTTTTGCTCTTCCGCCTTATGCCGGGAGATCCTGTAGGAACCATTCTGGATCCCAGATTTTCTCCTGAAGCCAAGATGGAATTGCAACGTCTATACGGTCTGGATAAGCCTCTGGAGACTCAATTTATTCTCTATATGAAACAAATGGTCACTTTCCATTTTGGATTGTCTTTTCTCACCGCTCGGCCTATTTGGGAAGAGCTATCCTCCCGTCTCCCCAATACTATTGCGCTGCTCGGATCAGCGTTGCTCCTTTCTGCAGGTATTGGCACATGGCTTGGTATACGAGCTGCGTTACAAAGGGGGTGCTGGGGAGAGAGAATTGTTCTATGGGGCGGCGCTCTTTCCTTCTCTTTTCCTTCTTTCTTTTTGCAACTCATTCTACTTATGGCTTTTGCTTACGCTCTTCCCCTCTTCCCACTTCGAGGCAGTGTCTCCATCCCTCCTCCTCAAGGATTCTGGGTCTCCATAATCGACTACGTGTGGCATCTTATGTTGCCTGTAGGATCTTTAGTCCTTCTCAGTTTTGGAGGATGGGCTCTCTATGTGCGAAACCTTATGGTGAAAGTTTTGGGGGAAGATTTTATTGCCATGGGAAAGGCTCGAGGCCTCCCGAAAAAACGAATTGTCTGGAATCACGCTTTCCGCACTCTTATCCCTCCCCTCCTCACTATTTTGCTCCTCTCCATACCAGGGATTATTTCAGGGGCAGTCATTACAGAAACTGTTTTCTCTCTGCATGGAGTAGGTCGTTTCCTCTTCGATTCTGTAACCGGTCGCGACTATCCTGCTGCCAGCGCTGCCTTCTATCTTCTCGCTTTACTGACAATTTTCAGCAACCTGGCTGCTGACCTTCTTTACGGCATAGTAGACCCGAGGGTTCGTTTTGAAAGGAGAGAAAAATAATGGAGCTGCGTCGACGATGGAGCTTCCGTGTCCTCCTATGCCTCTTCTTCTTGGCAATGGTGGGCCCCTCCCTTTTTAGCATTTCTCCTTCTGATGAAGTAGCACCGCCCTTTGCGAAACCACTATGGCTACGTCACAATCTTCCTCCTACGATAGACCTCGCCATATCGAAAAACAAAGGGGAATCCTCTATTGCATGGACATATAGCCCTCCAGCTCGCCTTCGTCTCGTAGGGTATATTGTAGCTACAAAGCCTGTCTCTCTCCTCTGGATAATGCCAGATCGAGAACTTTTTTTGCTGCTCTTTCCTCAAGGGGAAACAACTCTGGAGATAGACGGGCGGGACATGGCTTTTAAAGAGATGCTTGGCGCCTCTCCTTTTGCACAAGTTCCTCAGGTTCTTTTCCCTGAAGAGGGAGAGTACACTCTTGCTTTTGATCACCCAGAATATATTGTAAAGGGAGACCTCGCTTTACATATAGAGGGAGGGCGGTGGGGAGCGTTAGGAACAGATCAGCGCGGCCGAGATGTCTTGCTCCTTTTTATAGAGGGGGTGAGAGTTTCCCTGATAGTGGGGATCAGCGCAACCTTTCTGGCCACTTTTCTAGGCCTTTCTTTTGGACTCTTAAGTGGTTATGTTGGGGGATGGCTTGATGCCCTCATTATGAGAGGTGTAGATGTGCTTCTCTCCATCCCAATCCTCCCCATCCTCATGGTTTTAGCCGCTTTTTGGGGGAAGGGCCTTTGGCAATTGGTTCTTATTCTTTCGCTTTTTTCATGGATGGGGACGGCTCGTACAGTTCGAGCAATGACACTTACTCTGCGAGATAGCGGCTACATCGAGGGCTTGCGAGGTCTTGGTGCTCCGACTCATTATATTCTCTGGCGCCACTTGCTACCAGAAACCCTCCCCCTGCTTTTGGCAAATATCGCCTTGGGAGTTCCTAGCGCCATTCTATCTGAGGCAGGTATCTCTTTTCTAGGGCTCTCAGATCCTCGCATCATTTCGTGGGGGCGGATGCTTCACGAAGCTTATGCTTTTGGCGCTTTCTCTCAAGGAGCCTGGTGGCTACTTATTCCTCCAGGGTTGGGGATTACATTGCTCTGTCTGGTTTTTCTTGATCTGGGGAAATATTTAGAAGAACGAGTGGATCCTCTTTTGAAGGGGGAAGCGCGGTCATGATTGATATAATCAACCTCTCCGTAACCTATGAAGGGAAAAACAAGGTACTCGCCATCAAGAACGTATCTCTAACTCTCCATAAAGGCACCATTACGGGCCTTGTAGGAGAATCTGGAAGTGGGAAAAGCTCTCTCCTCATGGCTATCCCAGGGCTCCTTTCTCCCCAAGTCACGGTAGAAGGGGCCATTATTTACGATAATATTAACCTTTTAACTCTTAATGACAGTATGTTGAACTCTATTCGATGGAAAGAGATAGCGCTGGTTCCGCAAGGAGCTATGAATTCCTTTACGCCAGTGCTCACCATAGGAGAACATATAGAAGAAGTTTTAGAGGTTCATCTTGGACTTTCCGGCTCAGTTGCCAAAAAGAGATGCGCCTCTCTGCTCGAAGAGGCCGAACTTGAAGTTTTTCTTGCAAAAAGATACCCCCATGAACTATCTGGAGGGCAGAAGCAACGAGCGGCCATAGCCATTGCTTTAGCGTGTGATCCAGCCTTCCTTCTCGCAGATGAACCAACAACTGCTCTTGATGTAATTACTCAGAAAGAGATTATATCTATGCTAGAGAATTTAGTAAAAAGACGAAATATGGGCATGCTCTTCGTAACCCATGATCTCCCTTTAGCTACCCATATTTGTGATGAGATAGCAGTAATGAAAAGCGGAGAGATTGTTGAGGAAGGAAGCCCCTCAAAAATAGTGAACGCTCCTCGTCACTCTCATACAATTCAGCTTGTTCAAGCTCTGAAAAAGATAGAAGGAGATTTGTCATGACAAACGGATTCCTCGTAGAGGCAAGAAAGGTTAGCGTCTTCTTCCCATCCAGGAGAAGAAATGAACGTGGTTGTTGGGCTCTTAAAAATATAAATCTCATATTACGAAAGGGAGAAAGTCTTGCCCTTATTGGAGAATCAGGTAGTGGCAAAACAACTCTTTTACGAATTTTATTAGGGCTTATTTCTCCTACAGAAGGAGCGTCTTTTCTTTTCGGGGGAAATATACATCGTTGCTCGCGTCAAGAACGCATAGGGCTTCGACGACGATGTGGTTATGTTTCTCAGGATCCTTACGGCAGTCTGCCTCCCACATTGACAGTTATAGATGCTGTAGCAGAACCATGGATTATCGTATATGGGCGAAAAAGCCGCTCTGAAGCGTACGGTAGAGCTAGAAATATTCTTGAAAAATTAGGGATACGGGAAGATCGACTTCTCTCCACCCGCGTTCGATCTGGTCTTTCTGGAGGGCAAAGACAGCGTATCGCTTTGGCTCGAGCTCTGATTTTAGAACCAGAGCTTCTTTTATGCGATGAGCCTACAAGCATGCAAGACGCCTCGACTCGAAGTGATATTGTAGATCTTTTATGTGAGAGAGTAACATACGGCATGTCTATGATTTTCGTTACACATGATCTCTATCTCGCCAGGGCTGCAGCAGAGAAAGGCATGATATTGTTACGGGGGGAATGCTGCGAAGAGGGAGCAACGCAAAAGCTCTTATCCTTCCCAAAACACAGATACACTCGAAGGCTTATAGATGCGACGCCCACTCTCACCGACGTGAGCGCTTCCAGCCTTTAAAAGCAAGGAACAATCCATTTGCACATCCAAAAGCGCCCATAAGAGCCAAAACATTCTCCAGCCCCCATAGAAAGCCTCCATAACTCATAATGAAGGGAGTTATAATGAAGCCCCCTTCCATAAGAAGAGTCCCCGCCGCCACTCCCTTCGGCTGAAGATGGCGAGGGAATATATCTGGCATTAAAGCAAGCATTACAGGGAAACCCATTCCCATGCCTATCCCGTAAATAGCTCCTAAAAAGCAGAAAGCCTGGTTACTGAAAGCTACTTTTGCACCTACCACTACAGCGCCCATAAGAGCAATGGAAAGGCTTCCTATCAACGTGCGGTCTATGCGGTCCATAATTCCCGTGGCAAGGAAGCGCAAGAAGAGAGAAACTACTGCGTTTGTCATCATAAAAGCACTGGCAATCATTCCTCTGGAATGAATAAGGGAGGGCATATATTGTAAGGTAGAGGAATTGACGAGAGACCACGTCAGAAGAGTCGCCATAAGAGGCCAAAAACCTGGAACGGAAAACATCTCTTTCCAACTTCCCCATTGTTGCGCCTGGTTCCTGTTATGGGGGAAAGGAGAGTCATCTTCATCGGAATGTTCCAGTTCGGCGAGACGCGGAAGGTACTTCGTAGAAAAAATGAGAGCGAGGACAAGAAGAGGGGCCAAAATAAGATAAAAGCTCGTTCCCATACGGGAGAGAGAGAATTCGGCTATTGGAAGAATTGTTACGAGAGGCAATACATACGCAATAGCGATCCAGGCGTACAAACGCCCCCGGCGATCGGCCGGAATGCTCAGGGCCTGATACGTAGTAATAGCTACCATCACTATTCCATAGAAGAAGCCCATACACGCCCGCAAGATCATGAGACCGGAAAAAGACTGAACCCACAACAACGGAAGTGATGAAGCAAAAAGGAAAATAGAAGCTATGAGCAAACTTTTCCGAACGCCTATCCGCTCTGTTATTATTCCACTAAAAGGACGAACCAACGTAGATGTGACGCTGAAAATGCTCATGAGCCACCCGGTGAGGATAAAAGGGAATCCCTGCTGTTGAATGGCCACTGGATAGAGAAAGAACATAGAGACAAATGTCTGACTGAAATATGTTACGAGCCAGCAGAGTCGGAAAGTTCTTCTATCAAGTTGCGACGCCATAACAAATGCCTCCTAATACTAGGTTTTTATCGAGAGCTCAATAGAGTCTCAAGACTTAGCGCCATTTAAGAAGGAGAGAGCTGCGTCTAAATGTTTACAGCGCTTTTGGTGCATAAAACCCGGGCAGGTACATGCCTTATGTTTTACATCTACAGCATAATCTTCCGTCCCATGGGCAATAAAGATAGAAGGCGCCACCTTTTCAAGGCGAGAAGGATCAAAAACATTGACGGAAGGCTTATCCGCAGAATGTTTGTCTATGGCCTGATTTGACAGACAATCTGCATCGCTGTTTTCCTCCCTTGGAACCCATTCAAAGGCAATGGAGCGGCCACGGATCAAACGTTGGGCTTCTTCCCAAAGTATTTTAAGATGGGGACTGGCTACTTTCCACTCTTTTTTCATCTGGCAGATTACAAGTCGACTGTCTCCACGAATAACAATTTGCTCTATATTCCGCTCTCTTATTTCGCGAAGCAACATGAGCAATCCCTCGTATTCTGCTTCATTATTCGTTTTGGAGCCAAGATACGTCGTTTTTTGCCATATAATATTGCCTTCTCCGTCATAAAGCAGGGCTCCTGCTCCTGCTTCACCTGGATTTCCACGGGAAGCTCCATCAAAATGTCCACTATATGTCATTAATGTCACCATTCTTCTGTCCAATAGATTTTAAAAAACGAAGAGTTGAATCTTCCCAACGAGGCATACGAATACTCAACTCCTCTAAGGGGAAAGAATCTAATGCGCTCATTGCTGGGCGCTGAGCTAAAGGCCGAAAATCTTCGCTTCGTGCTGGTTCTATGGTTCCCTGCCATCCTAGTTCTTTAAGAGCAAAAGAAGCCCATTCAAAACGGCTACACCGGCCAGCACACGAAAGATGGTAGAGTCCCCATTCCCGACGATAAAGGAGCTCCAATACTCGCTCTGCCAGATCTGGAGCATATGTAGGGCTCGATATCTGATCTGAGACAATTCGAAGCTCCCGCTGATTCAGACTCCATTGAAACACTTTTTTGAGGAAATTTGATGATTCTTTCCCTTCAGGTCCAAAAACCCAACTCGCCCTTACTATAAGAAACCGAGAGGTGTGATCCCGAATAAACTGTTCTCCCAAAAGCTTACTGCGCCCATACACATTAAGAGGATCAGGTGCGTCAGCAATAGTCCACGAGCGTACGCTTTTACCATTAAAAACATAGTCTGTACTGAAAGAGATGAGGGGAATACCCTGCTCCCCGGCAACTATAGCTACATTTTTGGAGCCCATGGCATTAACCATATACGCTCCCCGCCAATTTTGTTCCGCACCGTCTACGTCGTTCCACGCCGCGCAGTTGATAATACAGTTCGGCTTATCTTCTTCTATGCGCCTTCTGAGACGCCCTATGTCTGTTATGTCTAGTTCTTGGCGGGAGTATGCAGAAAAAGAAAGATCTTCTTCTTTGAAAAGGCGCTGGAAAGCACATGCCAGTTGTCCACCGCTTCCAGTAATAAAAAAATCCATGCTACTCCCTCCTTCCGGTAGTGCTCAACATTTTATCATAGAAGGAGGGGGGGATTGTCGTCTTATCTCCCTTTAGAAGCAAAAAGCCTTTCGTAAAGGGTAATAACCACGGTGGTCACGACTGCAAGGACCACTGCCAGAGCGTCAGCTCGCCCAATATCCACAGAAACCTCGGATATATGAGTATAGATCACGAGGGGAAGAATTTTAACGCCTGTACCGGTAAGAGCAAAGGCCGTTCCAAAAGCTCCCATACTTACGGCAAAAAGAAGGGAGGATCCGGCAAAAATAGCAGGGCCTAACATGGGGAGAAGCACTTTAAAAAGAATAGTCATTCGGGAAGCACCCAGATTCATTGCCGCCTCAATAAGGCTCCAGTCAGCATTGCTCCAGGCAGCTGTCATAGTAAGAATCATTCGAGGGATAAGGAAATAGAGATAGGCCACTACCAAACCTCGCCACGTGAAGAGGAAAGCAGAAAACTCCAAGGGGTTAAACCCGAATATCTGACTGAAAATCATGGTGATAAAACCACTTGTACCTAACAAAATGATAAACATAAAGCCTATCACAAGGCCACTAAACGTTAAGGGAACAGCTGTAAGGGCCATGAGAAACTGTCGGAAACGTCCTTGGCTTTTATAGACGATGTAGGAAAGGGGCAAGCCGATAACTGTCCCTAAAATGGCTGTGGAGAAAGAGAGGGCAAGACTTGTACCAAGAGACTCCCGGTAAAGATTTTTAGTAAAGAGCATAAGGTAATTAGCAAGGGAAATATGCCCATCTATACTTACGCTCTCGATAAAAACCAGAGCCAATGGATATATGAGAAAAATCCCCAGTAAAAGCACAAGGGGGACAAGAAAGAAAAATGCTACGTAACGTCTCTCCACAGATGTTCACTCCTTCAAATAAAAGGGGCGGGAAAGGGAAGCCGCCCCTTATTCCATTAACGTCTAATTCTCTCCTAAGACTTTGTTGCCCCACATCTGTGCTGCTTTTTCCTGCACTTTTTGAGCTGCAACCCAGTCTACGTTCTTAGCTTTTTCATATTCAGAGGCAGGAAGGAACTTATCAGCAACCTCTTCGGGAAGCTCTACGTCATCACGAATGGGCCGAACAAAACCTTTTGCGAAGGTCTGCTGCCCCTCATCGGAAAGGATATAGTTCAACCACAGTTTGGCACTATTAGGATTCGGAGCTCCTTTCGCCATGCTGACAGCATAGGGAGACGTTATAGTCCCCTCTTCGGGAATAATAATATCTACATCATCGCCAAGACCGGCAATATATTTAGCCCGATACCCATTCCAATCGTAGGTAATCCACACGGGGATTTCACCTTTAATAAACTTATCGAAAGGAGTTGTTTTTTCGATCATACGAACGTTGCCGTTCTTCTGAAGTTCTGCAAGGTAATCGATTCCTGGCTCTAGATTGTCCAAGGACCCACCGTGAGAGTATGCCGTGGCAATAACAATAGCGTAACCAATTCCAGCTGTTCTGGGGTCTAGATATACCACTGATTTTTTATATTTCGGGTCGAGAAGAGCCTCCCAAGAAGTGGGAGATTCTTTAATTAGGCGCTTGTTCACTACAAAAACCACAGTTCCCTTATGAATGGAGAACCAATGTCCATCTGGATCTTTTAAAATATCTGGAATTTTATCGAAATTTACAGGCTTAAAAGGCTGAGTAACACCTCTCTCTTTGGCAAGAGCACCAAAAGGCATAAAATAATAGGCAGTATCGGCCTGAGGGTTGTTCAACTCTTTTTCAAGACGAACAACTGTGGCTCCACTCCCAAGGTCATTATATACAAGCTTAATGCCATAACGTGCTGTAAAACCATCGAATAACCCCTGCCAGTTCGCCCAAGTAGGACCTGTATCGTAGCTGCTAAGCCCTTTCTCTTGTTTGGCCAATTCGGCCAACTCTTTTTCGCCAGAATAAAGTTCCTGCTCTGCAGCCAGTGCGAAGCCGGCTGCAAATGCAAGGATAGCAAGTGCTATGAGAACTAAAGTAGCAATTTTTTTCATCCTTCGTAACCTCCGTATTCTCTTTTTTATTCTAAAACGTGCCCATCTTCCGGGGAAAATGCGAGGCGAACAGGATCTCCAGGTTCTATAGATACCACATGAGAATTCAAAGCATCCACCAATAACCGTTCTCCCCCTATGGCTACAGCAATGCGAGAGAGAGGACCAAGAAAAACCCGACCTTCCACAACTCCGGTGAGTACGTTATACCCGCCATGTTCCGTTCCCAAACTCATACGTTCTGGTCGAACCATAATTTTATATGTACCAGCAGGGCGGCGCTCAAGACAGGCTAGCTTTAGCGAAATGTCTTGCCAATGGGCAACCCCATCTCCACAGGTAGAAACTGTAATAATATTGTTAACACCAACAAAATCTGCCACAAAAAGGGTTCGAGGAGAAGAATAAATGTCCCAGGCAGTCCCCACCTGTTCTATTTTTCCCCGATTCATAACTGCCACTCTATCTGAAATAGAGAGAGCTTCTTCCTGGTCATGAGTCACATAAATAGTGGTAATCATGCTCTCCCTTTGAATTTTTTTAATTTCAAAACGAAGAGAATTTCTTACCTTAGCGTCAAGAGCAGAAAGAGGCTCATCAAGAAGCAAAACATCGGGACGAATGGCAAGAGCTCGAGCAAGAGCTACTCGCTGTTGCTGTCCACCAGAAAGTTCTTTGGAGTACCCGCAACGCTTCTCTGCAAGCCCTACCATTTCCAAAAGTTCCATAACTCGCTGTTCTATCTCTTTCTCTTTTACTTTTTGAACTCTGAGACCAAAAGCTACATTCTCAAAAACGCTGAGATTGGGGAAAAGAGCGTAGTTCTGAAAGACAAGGCCCACTCTTCGATTTCGAGGCCCAGTATGGGTTTTATCCTCTCCCCCAATAACGATTTTCCCCTCATCAGCACGGAGAAAGCCCGCTATAAGGCGCAACGTTGTAGTCTTACCACAACCTGAGGGGCCAAGAAGAGATAAAAATTCGGCCTTCTCTACCTTTAAAGAAATATTATCTACCGCAATAAAATGGCCGAATCGTTTTACTACATGTTGAAGATCTACACTACTCACTCTTTTTCGTCCCTTTCATTTTCAAATATGGAAAGAGCCACTTGTACTGCTTCTTCAGGAGTTTCGGCATGAATTAGCGGCGCTGGTTCGCCTTTTTCATCCTGAATCTGCCACGTCCCCAAAGCTATTACCGGCCGCCCCATTTTTAGGGCAAACCCTATTTCAGAGAGGGTCCCAAAAGCTCCTCCAATAGAAATTACAACGTCCCCAGCTGAAACTACAACCGTATTACGCGCCTCTCCAAGGCACGTAGAAAGGGGGATCGTCACCCATAAATTAGCTTCCGAACGTTCTCCCGGTAAGATACCAATAGATATCCCTTTTCCCTCGGCGACGCCACGACACACTGCTTCCATAACTCCACCGCGACCACCACACACCACAACACATCTGTTTTTCGCAAGAAGCCGTCCTACTTGATACGCATTATTCCAAACGGTTTCATCTGCAGTTGATGTGCCTATAACACTCACTATTTTCATATTTCTCAACTCCCGAGAAGTGTCTGTTCGTGACCTGATTTACCAAAAAGGGCTCCTAGCCCCAACACACAAAAGAGAGAGAAAAGGGAGAGTCCAGCTAATATTGTAGTAGCAGCACAGGCAAAGCCCGTACTTACGTAAAAGGCCTGATATAAAACAACAGGATAGGTCTGACTCTGAGAGCCCGTAAGCATTACCGAGAGCTGAAACTCCCCTAAAGACATGGCAAATGTCATAAGAGCCCCAGAAATAAGCCCTGGCAGAAGATTAGGAACCAGTACACGGCGCATCATAACCATGGTTCCAGCGCCAAGAGAAAATCCCGCTTCCTCCAGTGTTTTCCAGTTTATGAGATCCATATTCGCCATGAGGGGACGGAGCATAAAGGGGAGAGTATAAACCATATGGGCAGCAACAAGAAGCTGCCATGTACCTATAAGAGCCATTCCAGGCCAGTTAAAAGCCTGGATCATGCCGAGTCCCATTACGACAGGAGGAATAGCTACTGGCAAAAGAATTGTAAAGTTGAAGATAGACCGCAACACTGGCCTGTCAAGAACATGAACGGCATATACAGCAGGAAGAGAGATAAAAGCATTGCCGACAACAGTCAGAAAGGCTACAAGAAGGCTTCTTTTCAAGGCATCCATGTACATGGGCTGAGAAAAAAGATCCAAATACCATGACCACGTAAATCCTTCTGGGAGCAGGGTACCAAACCATTTCGCCCCCAAAGACCCCACTAAAATCAAAAAAATAGGGGCCAAAATATAGGAAAAATAGAGAGCCCCTAACGAAAAAGACAACGCTCGACGAACCATTGAATGCACTACAATTTCCTCCATATTCAAAACACGGACTTCAATTCTGAGAGAAAGAATACACTGGAAAAGATTTTTATTCAAGTTACAGTTCTGCAAAAAAGAAAAGGCTGGGAAAAAATCCCAGCCTACTATTTTGTAAAGGAGTAGATATGATTAAAACCCTGCGTAAAGAGGATA
>NZ_DHCG01000011.1:1072-19825 GCF_002398115.1 Aminobacterium sp. UBA4908 | reverse complement strand
GAATGTCGGCATATTCTACCTTTTTGTTGCCACTTACGAACACGCTTCCAATGCGCAGTTTTGCTTTGCAACATTGAGGCAAAGGGGTTTCCTCTATATTCTCAAAAAGAGTACTCCCTGTATCAAGTATTCGGCTGGCAAGACTTTTTATCCCATCTCGTGGGGTTTCTGGCATAAGGATGAGTATTTTGTCCTCCTCAAACTGAAACACAAGGTCAGTAGACCGTACGTTCTGTTGGAGTTTGGAACAGAATTTTACGAATAGCTCTTGCTCCATTTTTTCATTGATGAGTTTCCCTGGATCGTTTATAGCGAATTTTAGCAAAATAAAAGAAAGCCAACGGCGGTAACGATAGGATCTGGCGAGTTCTTGTTGACTCCTTAGATCAGCGTATTCTCTAGAAAAGAGACCTGTTCGCCTGTCCATAATTTCCAGCATTTTAACGTCAATTTTATTCTCTTTTAAAGGAGACAGAATATATCCTTTTATTCCCTGGCTTTCACTGCTGCTCACAGTCCATTTGCCAGAAGGAAGGGGGAGGATGGTAGGTATAGGCGACCGAGTCTTTATAAATTTTTCGAAAGGGCAAGGCAAAGTGTCAAGGGGAGGCAGTATGTTTTGTGCAGCAACGTTGCCATGTATTTCTCCATTTTCTTCCACGAGGATTGGTAACGGGAAGGAGTGAAAGAACATTTTTGTAGAAAAAGCAGCTTCTTCTCGCGTTTCATTTTCTTGTAGGTTGCTTGAAGAGAATGACTGTTGTTGAGGAGAAAACGTGGAAAGAGCAAGGCAATAGTTATATGATAATAAAATAAAACCTACAAGAGCTACTGTAACGCCACTCCATGAAATAATAGGATGATGCCCTAACACAATGCTACACCCTATAATAAGGATTCCCTGTATAAGGAATTGATGTCCCCACATAGCGCTGCTGTTTTCTTGTCTATTTGTTAAGATAATATAAGATATATCTCCTGCCACGTAGCTTAAGAGAAGAAAGCCCCATAAGGGAATTATAGTGCCATATCTAAAAGAGTTTCTCGTGCTGTAGAGTAAAAGAATAATGAGAATGGAAAGAAATTGCGGTACCAATATTTTCTTCCACGAACGGGAAGATGTGTTTTCTTTCATGTCTCCTCTTCTTTCTTCCCTAGAATTAATAGTTGGGGAAAAATGGATATCGGAATTCATGGGGAGGGCAGGAAGAAATAATCCTCTCGGCTCCAACCGTTCCTAATGTCTCTGTTTCCTGCCAAGAGCGAATGTTTCCTATGATTCCAATATGTATGTTATCCGGAGTGGCGGAGCGAAGGAGAGCTATATTCCGTAGGATTGTTGGATTTTTTCGTTGAGCAATACTGTATATACCAGAGGCACCGCCCATTTCAGCATGACGGGCAAGAGTAATAATTTCTTCTTCTGACAATAAGGAAGAATTGAAAGCGATATAAAGAGGAAAACGGGACGGCACATTTTTTTTGTACGTGGATAAGGCTTCGCGGAAATTGTTTCTGATGTTAGGATCTCGAATTACGCCGCTTTGCATTGTGACGATAATGGTTTTCGCTCCTTGTGTTCGAGCCCATTTTATAGCTGAAATTTTGAGATCAGAGGGAAGATTTGGGAAAGGATAGTCGATGATAGTTCCTAGGTTAATGTTAATATGGTCGCTGTTTAGGAATTTTGAAATAACAGGAAGAAGAATCATGGGGACAAAAAGCTTTGTAATATGATTTTGAATGCATAGATGGAGCCATGTCCTCATCTGCTCAAGGTGTAAATTTTCCGAAAAACATGTAAATCCCATGCTTTTGAAAAGGTTTTCGAAAGAGGCAGACTTTTCTAATCCAGCTTCTGCTAAAGCAGCTTTTCGTCGTGCTTTTTCTGAGAGCAGTTCTATATCAGTTGCCATAGTATCACCTCATTTTTTATTTTATCGGAGGCAGTGGCATATTTCTCTGTTTTCACCATCGCTTTTACAAGCAGTTATATTTTCTATAGACAAGGTCCCCTGCCTATGCAGATAGAGCACAAGCGATAGGACTGTAGATTCCGATATCCCCATTTCAGATGCAACTTTACGGATGTTTATAGTTCCATAATCGTCGAAAGATCTGAGAACATCTTTAGCGATCAGATCCATCCACTGATGAAACATATGTTGCATTTCTGGAGTAATTGAAGAAGCAAGCTGGGAGTTCATGGATACAGATTCTATGAGCCTAGCAGTAACAAGGGAAGAGGACTCGATGAGATTTTTTAGTTCTTTCAAAACAAGTTCTTGCGAGAGAGATTGATCCAACTCTATTCACCTCACCAATAAATAAAAAATCATACAAGTTTCTATTTAACAATAATACAACAAGACGGCTATTTAGACGAACACCCCGAAGACGTAATTGTTTAGAAAGTGATAAAATGAAACAATATTGCTCTTAAAAGTATAATGATTTCAGAGGCTCCGGAGGAATATATATGAAGCTAACCATACTCCTTCTTGGTTTTGGGAATGTTGGCAGGGAATTTTGTACTTTGCTTGAAAGAAAACGATACGTCTTAGCCTCAGAATTTGACTGCTCCATTCAGATCAATAGTATTGCTACTCGAAGAAGAGGAAATGTTTATTCTCCAGAAGGGCTTGATATTTCTTCTATTTTGAAGGTAGAGGAAATGACAGGCCGAATAGATGGAGGAGTTGTTTCTCATCCCCTCCCATTAGATGATCTTATTGTTAATGGAGTGTATGATGTCCTCGTAGATACTACTTTTTCAAGTCTTGAAACAGGGGAACCAGCGAGAACATATATGGAGAAAGCTCTTTTAAGAGGAAAATCGGTAGTGACATGCAATAAATCTCCCGTAGCTCTTTGGTATCATCATCTCTCCTCTCTTGCCCGAGAGAAAGGATGTTTTTTTCTCTTTGAAGGTACTGTTATGTGTGGCACACCTCTCTTTTCTCTTGTGCGTCATGGCCTCCCTGCAAGCCAAGTTCTTTCTTTTGAAGGGGTTCTGAACGGAACGTGTAACTACATATTAGAGTTAATGCGGCAGGGGTCCACCCTTGATGATGCTCTTCTTGATGCCCAACGGCGAGGTTATGCAGAACCAGATCCCAGCATTGATATAGATGGTTGGGATTCAGCGTATAAGGCGATGATCGTAGCTCAAGCTATTATGGGCGCTCCTCGTTTTACAAGAGAAATGGTTTCAGTCAAGGGCATTCGAGATGTTACCCCGGAAATGTTAAGTAAGACACGTACTCGTGGGGGCGTCGTTAGGCTTTTATCGAAGATAGATAAGCAAGGGGGAGCTTGCCATATAGAGGTGGCACCCACTCCTTTGCCTGCGAATCACCCATTGGTCACCCTCTATGGAGTAACAAATGGGGCTCTTTTTTGTACAGATACCATGGGAGAAATATGTATAGAAGGGGCAGGAGCAGGAAGCCGTCCGGCAGCCTTTGCGTTATTAAGAGATGTTCTCGCTGTAGTTGATTCTATGGGGAGGTGAGGTAACAGTGTTTTCACGTCTTGGAGTGATAGCTGATACCCACGGACATGCGGATGCCTGGGAAAAAGCATTGAATATATGGGGGAACATTGATGCCATCCTCCATGCCGGAGATGTTTTAAAAAGCAATTTGAATACAGGTTTGGCTCAATGTATAAATGCTTCGTCAGTACCTGTCCTTATAGCAAAGGGGAATAGTGATTTCCCAAGAGATCAGGAGGAGCTTCGTTGGCCTATACTCTCCCCGTATGTAACAGTATGGTGGCAAGGGAGAATGATTCTTGTAAGCCACGGGAACAACTTCTCCCAAGTCCGAAAGCTAGCGCTTCTAGCCAATGCTGATCTTGTAGTGACAGGCCATACTCACATAGGTTCTTTAGTCCGGGAAGGCCATACCTTTTTCTTGAATCCTGGAAGTGCTGCATTACCTAGAGGGCGAGATCCGGCAAGTGTGGCTATAATAGAGGAAAATGAAATACGTATAGTTACTCTTGAAGGTCAGCTTTTACATAGAGAAGAATGGTAGGTTAAGGAGGAGTCCAAACATGGAAGTGGCTGAGAAGCGAAATGTTACCGCAGAAGAAATAGAAGAGACTGGAGAGGAACATATTATCCTGGTTTTTTCTCTTGACGGAGAAGAATTTGCTCTTGGCGTTAATGAAGTGAAGGAGATAGTCAGGGTCCCGCCAGTTATTACGAGAGTTCCCAACGCCCCAGCGTATATTCGTGGCGTTATTAATTTGAGAGGTACTATAGTTCCCGTCTTCGATATGGAGTTAAAGATGGGGCTAACATCCAAGGAGCTCACAGAGGATTCAAGAATAGTTGTTGTTTCTTGGGGAGACATACAGTTTGGCTTATTGGTGGATTCCGTTCGAGAGGTTTGTACTGTATATGATTCTCAAATTGAACAGGGATCGCAGCTCAATACGAGTATGGAACGAAAATATCTTCTTGGAGTCGTGAAACAGAATGGTGGACGATTGGTGGTCCTATTAGATTTGGTGACTCTTTTTGATTTAGATGAAGTGATAGCAGAAGAGACAGAGGAAGTAGCAGGATAAGATTGAAATGATCCTCATAGACTTGCACCTCCATAGCACCTCTTCTGATGGAACACTTTCTCCGAAAGAGCTGGTATCGAAAGCGAAGGGTAGGGGCATTTCTGTTGCCAGCCTTACAGACCATGATACTACGGAAGGTGTTGAGACCTTCTTAGATGCTTGTCGCCAGAGAGGCGTAAGGGGTATTTCAGGAGTGGAGCTATCAGCTGATTTCAATGGAGTAATGCATATTCTTGGATATCGTTTTGAGCCTCAATCTGCAGTATTTCAGAAACATATGAAGGAGCTTCGGGAGGGACGAAACGAGCGAAACAGTAAAATTTGTCGTAAATTGACAGATTTAGGAGTGTCAATATCTATTGAAGAGGTGGAGGCAGAGGCGAAAGGAGAAGTTGTTGCTCGCCCTCATGTTGCTCGTGTGTTAATAAAAAAAGGATATGTTCAGAGTATGTCGGCAGCTTTTGAACGCTATTTGGGGCGTGGCGCTCCCGCATATGTGCCGCGGTATAGACTTTCTCCCAGCCTGTGTATTGAGATCATTCAAGAGGCTGGAGGGGTAGCAGTTTTAGCTCATCCTACCCAAACTACAGATGATAATGGAGAGCTTGTAGATATTCTCAGGCGTTTAAAAGAAAAAGGGCTTTGGGGATTGGAATGCATTACCCCCCATCACTCCTCAGGGCAGATTTTCCAGTTTCTTCGGATAGCGGATGAGATGGGGCTTTTCCCCACGGCAGGGACCGACTATCATGGTGCGAATCGTCCCAGTATTTCTATGGGAATTCCTGTGAACGAGGGGTTTTTGCCCTGGGCGCGACTTGGAATATCACTCTAACGTCTTTCTCCCTTTTATATAATGATATTGTAGATGATAAATAGAAAAGAGAACTAGATTTTGTAAGGAGGAGAATCTGATGTTGTTCCCTATCGATTTCAAGAGCGATACCGTGACAAAACCTAGCGAAGAGATGCGCCGTGCTATGTATGAAGCTGAAGTCGGTGATGACGTATATGGAGAAGATCCGACAGTGCGTCGCTTAGAGGAAAAAACAGCAGAAATAACAGGAAAAGAAGAAGCTCTGTTTGTGGCTTCTGGAACTATGGGAAATCTCACCTCGCTCTTAACTCATTGCGGACGAGGCGACGGAGTCATACTCGGGGCTCTCTCTCACATATATAATTATGAAGGGGGTGGAATGTCTGCCTTAGGCGGGCTTTTCCCACTCTTAGCAGATGATAGTTCTGGAATTCTGTCTCCGCAGGAAATTACATCTCTTTGTCCCCCTAGAAATGTACACCATTCGCCTGCAAAGTTGCTATGTCTTGAAAATACTCATAATAAGTGCGGGGGAGTGGCTGTTCCTGTAGAAAGTTTTGAGAATGTTGTGAAACAGGCTCGTGAGATTCATTTGCCTATACATCTGGATGGGGCCCGACTTTTTAATGCAGCGTTGGCTTGGGGAGTAGATATAAAGGCTTTTAGTTCTTTGGTAGATTCGGTTCAAATTTGTCTCTCTAAAGGGCTCGGAGCCCCTATAGGTAGTATGATATGTGCTTCAAAGGTTTTCATTGACGAAGCACGACATTGGCGGAAGAAGCTAGGAGGAGGCATGCGCCAAGCTGGAATTATTGCAGCGGCTGGACTGTATGCTCTTGAGCATAACATAGAGCGATTAGCTGATGATCATAAACATGCACAGCTTATAGCGTCAGTTCTAGAAGAAGCTGGGCTTAATGTAGAGCGTAAAGGAAGACAAACTAATATGGTCTTTTTCTCGTTGCCAGAGCAAGGTCCAGATGCTCATAGTCTTATTCAGAGTTGTGCTGAACGTGGAGTTTACTTTACTGCTATGGGGGCTCGTCGGCTGCGACTTGTTACTCACCTCGATGTTTCTCAGGAGCAAGCTCTGCGCGGTGCTGAAATTATTGTTGAAGAGGTGCGAAAAATATAATGGAATTTCCCAACGCTAACTATGTGGAAAATAGTGCTTTTTCTCTGATAGAAAAGTCTCTGAATAGAGGCGCGAAAGGAGCGGATATCCTTTTTTATTCAGGAAAAAGTAGCTCTTTATCTTTGCGAGATGGTAAAACGGAACAAAACAGAACGGGCTTTTTTATGGGGATAGGATTGCGAGTCATAGATGCGGACGGTCGACAAGGTGTTGCGCATATGAATGTCCTTGACCCCGCATCTTTTGAGAACTTGGTATCGTGGAGCTGGGCTAACTGTTGTAGTTCCGAACCAGATCCATGGGTTACTCTTTACGAACAAAAACCCTCTTACAGGGACGATCTGAAGCTGGAAGATGAGGCTGTTTCTTCTATCACCCCAGAACAACGACAGGAGTCCTGTCTTTATATGTCCCAGGAAGCGAGTTCAAAAGACAAGCGGATTTTGTCGATACGAAGCGCCTCTTGGTACGACAGCATAGGTAAAAGTTTTTACATGTCCTCTACAGGAATACGAGGCTGGTATAACGGAACCAGCGTTTCTGCAGGATTGAGTCTTGTTATGAGCGATGGCGTTAATTTGGAAATGGGAGGATATGGAGAAAGCTACCGTTTCCTTAGCGATCTTCCTCTCAGTCGTATTGTAGAAGAGGCAGTAACACAGACAGCGTATATTTTAGGAGGGAAGCCTTTAAAAACGGGAAAGTATACCCTTATCCTTTCACCGGAAGTTTCTGCTTCTTTCCTCTCAGTTATCGGAGAGCTTTTTCTTGCTTCAAATGTTCATAAAAATATGTCTCTTTATAAAGGGAAATTAGAGAAACAAGAAGCAAGTTCTCTTCTTACTATTATTGATGATGGCCTTATGCCTAAAAAATTGGGGACCGCTCCTTTCGATGGAGAGGGAGTTCCCTGTCAACGTACGGTTCTAATGGAAAAAGGGGTTATAAAAAACTTCTTATATAATCTTAAATACGGCCTTAAAGATGGAGTCCCCTCTACTGGTAATGGAGCTCGAAGCTTTTCTTCTGTTCCAGACGTGGACGTTTCAAATATTTATATTGAGCCAGGGACGTTGTCACAGGAAGATATTTTTTGCTCTGTCAGAAACGGGATTTATATTATGGACTTATTAGGGCTTCATACAGTTAATCCGGTGAGCGGGGATTTTTCTTTAGGAATAAAAGGGGTTGCCTTGCATAATGGGGAACTCTCTTTTCCTGTATCTGGTATGACTATTGCCGGGAACCTTTTAGATTTTCTTAAAAAAATTGTATGCATAGGCAATGATCTTTTATTCTGGGGAGATACGGGAGGGTGTACAGTGGTGGTAGAAGATGTTACGGCGGCAGGACTTTAATTTACTTTTTCTTCTCCTTTTTTTATGTGTGAGTGTATGTGTAGCCCTATTCTCTTGCGAGAATTTGTTTGCAGAGGAGCGGCCTTGGGTGCTTGCAGTAGAGGGGAAGACAGTCGGAGAAGTTCCAACTCGTACGCAAGGAAGGCTGACTATGGTGTCCATAGGAACTATGGGGCGTCTTTTAAATCTTTCTATGACCCACAAGGACGACACTCTTATTGTTTCTCAAGGAAGATCTAAACTCCAAATTGTTCATAAAGCAGCGGCAGTATGGTTAGATGTACAACTTATGCCTATGGCAGCGCCAGCCATCCTTGACAATAACCAGTGGTGGGTAGAATCTCAATCGGCACTGAATATTCTTCAGGGGCTCCTTCAAAATAGTGGGTCTTCATCTCAACTTTCATGGTGTGGTTCAAGCCTGGATGGACGCCCTTCCTCTCGGCAGGGAGAGAGAGGAAACGCAGATATGAGCTCTAGTTCAACATCAGCTTCAATTACCTCTCAACAGCTTCAGAGGGGGGCTCAAACTCAAGTTGAGGAGGTTCCTTCCCCTCCTATGATTGATCTCTCCCCGTCGGCCCCCTGTGTCTTACAGGCTGTTCGATGGGGGCAATATGATGAAAAAACGAGGGTTGTTTTTGATTATGAAGGAACTGTGCCTCCAGAAATTTTAGAGAAAGGCAATACGGTTTTCGTCTCTTTCACTACTTCGGAGGTTGCTACTGCTCAGTTAGTGTCTCCGTTTCCAAAAGAAATAACTGTAAATGTAGAGACGGCGAAAGATAGTTGTAAAATTTCTCTTGGATCCCAAATGGGGGGTAGCCAAAAAACTTTTGCTCTTTCAGCGCCACCCCGTCTTGTTGTCGATTTTTATCGAAGTAGTAAGAAAGCGAGTTCCCCTGTAAACGAAAGACCTCAGGCACAGGATAAACCTCAGAAGGTCATAGCAGAACAACGGCCTCTTCCCCCAATAACGGGTGAAAAGGCAGGAAGTTTGGGAAAAAAATTGGTTGTAATTGATCCAGGGCATGGGGGGAAAGACCCGGGCGCCATGGCGAATGGATTGCGAGAAAAGGATCTTAACCTTCAATTTGCTTTGTGCCTAGCAGAGCGTATAAAAAAACTAGGATTTAATGTCCGTCTCACGAGAGAGGATGACGTATACCTTAAGTTACGGGAACGTACAGACCTTGCTAATCAGTGGCAAGCTGATATGTTTATTAGCGTCCACGCAAACGCTCTTCCCAAGGGACGTCATGCTTCTGGTACGGAGATTTATATTATGGCCTTGCCAACAGATAAAGATGCCATGGAACTGGCTCTTATCGAAAATAGGGAATTAACAGGAGAGAATGGTTCTGAAAGTGCGGCCCAGGTAGACCAGAAGACGAAAATGCTATTAAATATTCTAGGGAACATGCAACAGAATGCGAAGATAAGCGAAAGCACGGATGTGGCTGAGTATTTATTTAATGCCGGGAAAAAACAGGGCCTCAATATGCGTCGGGTTGCTCAGGCGCCTTTCTTTGTCCTTCGGGGGGCTTCCATGCCAGCCGTGCTTATTGAGACGGGGTTTCTAACAGAAAAAAGCGAAGCCAAAAGGCTTGCTTCTTCTTCCTTCCAACAACAGTTTGCCGATGCCATAGCGAGAGGAGTAGCAGCGTACTTAAAAGGAAGATAGAGGTTGAGAAAGGAGGTGCGGCGCTTAATGCGCTAGAGAAATGGTTCGAAAACGAGAACAATTCGAAGATGATTTTGAAGATGATTTAATGATACGCCGTAACGTAGATGTGGATAGTGGCTTCTCTCAACCAAAAGCTCGTTCTCGGCGGGGGCGGCGTTTTGCAGATGATGATGCGCCGAAAAAAGCGCCTATTGTCTATCGTTTTATCGCTTGGAGTGCTCTTATTCTCTTGTTTTTTGGGATAGGATATTGGGGGACGTCTTTTGCTGTCAAGTTTCTGAATAAGAAAAAAGTCATAACCCAAGCTGATGTAGTGCAAAACAGGGAAGAGATTTCTCAGGCCCTCACTTCTGAAGGAGTTTCTGGGCGTAAGGTTTCTTTCCCTATATATGTTCCGATGAGCGGGGAGATAGTGCAGAAAAAAATAGTGGTTGTTTCTAGTCTTATGGAAGAGGATATTCAGCATGTAACCCAAAAGATTATGGAGGAGTGTGGAGAACCTTTCCGTGGGGGGACCGTCTTACACGTTTTCCGTAACGGAGATACGGCATATCTTGACATGAATTCTGCTTTCCTTTCCGCTTTGAATACGTTGGGGCAGGAGACGAGTACTCTTTTTATTACTGGTATTGTGAGAACGGTGAAAGAAAATTTTTCACCCGTTACTAAAGTGCGTTTTCTTGTGGAGGGGAAAGTTCCCCAGAGTGGGGCATCTGTAAATCTTTCCGTTCCTTGGGAATTGAAATCTTAAAATATTCGAGGTGCAAATGTAGTATGGAAGAACGGGAATTACGGAGAGATGGCCGTCGAATTGGTGAGTTGCGCTCCATAAGCTTTCTAAGAAACTATACTCGATATGCTGAAGGTTCAGTCCTTGCCTGCTTCGGCGAAACGAAAGTTATATGCACCGCTTCAGTAGAAGAAAAAGTTCCTTCTTTTTTACGGGGAACGGGGCAGGGGTGGGTTAGTGCTGAATATGCCATGTTGCCTCGAGCTACAGCACAGAGAACGTTCCGAAGCACGACTCGTGGCGGTGTTAATGGGCGTAGTTGTGAAATACAAAGGCTTATAGGGAGGGCCCTGCGATCGTCAGTAGACCTTTCTCTTCTTGGGGAACGCATGATATGGCTTGATTGCGATGTAATTCAGGCAGATGGGGGAACCCGAACAGCAGCTATCTCCGGATCCTTTGTGGCTCTTTTTGATGCGCTGCGAAAATTATGGAGGAACGGAATTATTGAATCCATACCTATACGCTCTTTTTTAGCAGCTGTGAGCGCAGGGAAAATTCATGGGACAGTATGTTTGGATCTTTGCTACGAAGAGGATAGCTCTGCCGAAGTAGATTGTAACGTAGTGATGAATAGCAAGGGAGAGCTTGTGGAAATTCAGGGAACTGGAGAGCAAGGGACTTTTGCTAGATCGGAACTCAACTCCATGCTCGATATTGTAGAACAAGGAATTTATAAAATTATGGATATTCAAGCCCGAGCACTATCTATTACCTCGGAGGAGCGACATGCCTGCGTTGGGAAAAACGATTATATTTGCGAGCGGTAATAAAAATAAATATAATGAAGTTGCCGAACTTCTTGCTCCTTTAAAAATAAGGCTTGTATTTGGTCCCAGTTATGCGTCTCTTGATGTGGAAGAAACCGCTCAGACCTATATGGGGAATGCTTTCCTCAAGGCGCGAAGCTGGGCTGATTGTTGCGGACTTCCGGCTTTAGCTGATGATAGCGGTTTAGAGGTGCGAGCGTTGAATTGGAGTCCTGGAATACGCTCAGCTCGAATAGCTCCTACATCTTCTCAACGGAACCAATGGCTTTTACAGGTTTTAGAGGGGAAAGATGACCGGGTGGCAAAATATGTAGCGGCTTTTGCGCTCTGTCTGCCTGAGGAAGGGCAGGTTTGGCTTACAGAAGGGGAGTGTTGGGGCAATATAACCTGGAGAGTTTCTGGAACAGGTGGGTTTGGATACGACCCCCTTTTTATCCCAATGGGTTATACGCAGACTTTTGCAGAACTTCCTCCTGAAATAAAAGCTCGAATTTCTCACCGGGCAATAGCATCTTATCAATTGGTACATATCCTTCAGCGGCAAATATGGTAAAATAACCTATTGTCTGGATTCCTGAGGTTTACCGTACAGGGGGGTGTAGAAGATGAAAGTAGTCCTTGGCGTTGTTCATATCATATTAAGTATTGCTTTAATGGGAGCTGTGCTTCTTCAGCAGCGAAAAGAAGGTGGATTTTCCGGCTTCTTTGGCGGGGGGACGCAGGCCGATTTTGGAGGAAGCCAGTGGCAGCGTCTCAGCGCTCTTACAAAGCTTACCGTTGTTTTGACGAGTCTCTTTATGCTGTCTTCGTTTATCCTTGTTATGATGTCGAAATAAAGGAGAATGGATATGACAAAAAACGGGAACCTCGATTCCCTTGAGGATCTTTCCTCTGTTCAGGTTCGTTCCGACCGTTTGTTTAGTGCCACTCACGAAGAAATTCTGAGCGGCCTTACATCAGATGTATATTTTTTGAAAACAAGGGATGTGCTTCGTCGGGCTGGAAAACTGCATACTCCTGTAGTTGCGGAGTTTTTTGCTCGTGGTCATGGAATCTTTGCTGGTTTGCCTGAGGCGATGCAAGTCCTGAAAGATAAAAAAGTTGCTGTATATGCATTGCAAGAGGGAGACCCTTTTGCACCCAAAGATGTTGTTATGAGAATTAGTGGTTCTTATTCTGAGTTCGGATTATATGAAACAGTT
Organism: Aminobacterium sp. UBA4908; assembly: GCF_002398115.1. NCBI lineage: Bacteria > Thermotogati > Synergistota > Synergistia > Synergistales > Aminobacteriaceae > Aminobacterium > Aminobacterium sp. UBA4908. Next base: position 7,488 of record NZ_DHCG01000011.1, on the reverse strand, counting down.
TTACTTGGATTTTTAGCGAGCTCAAGTGGATGGGCAACTGCGGCTCGACAGTGTGTAGAGGCTGCAGAGGGAAAACCTGTTTTATGTTTTGGTGCTCGACATGTTCATCCAGCCATAGCTTCAGTTATGGAAAGAGCGGCCGTTGTTGTAGGAGGTTGTACAGGGGCTAGCTGCATGTTGGGTGCAAAACTGGCAAATCTTGAGCCTACCGGTACGGTTCCTCATGCCGCAGTGCTGATCATGGGAGATACTGTGGAGTTGGCCAAGGTGTACGATGCTGAAGTGCCTGAAAAAGAAGCTCGTATTGTACTCGTAGATACGTTTAAAGATGAAGCAGAAGAATCTCTTCGAGTAGCAAGAACACTGGGCGATCGTCTCTTTGGTGTTCGTCTCGATACTCCTGGAGAAAGAGGCGGCGTTACTGTGGAGTTAGTAAAAGAGGTTCGATATCGTCTCAATCTCGCAGGCTTTTCTCATGTGCGAATTATTGCTTCCGGAGGTCTTACTCCCGATCGAATTCGTGTTCTTTCTGAGGCGGGAGTTGACAGTTTTGGTGTGGGAAGCTATATCACTCATGGTGCACCGAGAGATATGACTATGGATTTGAAGGTTGTGGATGGTGTTCCTGTAGCTAAAAGAGGAAGATTGCCAGGAATGATTGAAAATCCTCGCCTAATACGTGTACAATAGCATAGGTTTGCGAATAGAATATCTCGCCAAGAAAAGGAAGTAATCGTTTCGGGAAGGGAATGCCGCCACACATTCCCAAGATGCACTCGAAGAAGTTACTTCTCTAAGGCTGGAGAGGTATTTTAGAAAAATAAATATCTTCAGTTGTTAATGTAAAGGAGGAAATAAGCATGGCGAGCAATCGTACTTACATGGCTACTCGCGAGAAAGTTGTGCGTGAGTGGTATGTAGTGGATGCCACCGATAAGCCGTTGGGACGTTTAGCTTCTCAGGTAGCTCAAGTCCTTATGGGAAAACATAAAGCCACCTATACTCCTCATGTAGATTGTGGGGATTTCGTTGTTATAATCAATGCGGAGAAAGTTAAGTTGACAGGTAATAAACGCCAGAATGAAAAGCGATATCGTCACACTGGATACTCTGGTGGACTGAAGAGCCAGACATATGGCGAGGTACTTGAAAAACAGCCCGAGCGGCTTTTGGAAATGGTTGTGAAGGGGATGCTCCCGAAGACCCGTCTGAAGATGCATAAGAAGTTGAAAGTCTATGCAGGTCCGAATCATCCTCATTCTGCCCAGCAGCCTAAGCCGCTGGAGTTTTAAAACCGATTTTTCGAGAAAGGAGGAACAAGAATGGTAGCTCCTTCCTATTTTTGGGGAACTGGAAGACGTAAAAATGCTATCGCTCGTGTAAGAATTTGTCCGGGTGATGGAACTATACAGATTAACGAAAGAACAGTGGAAGATTATTTCCCACGTCAGGTTTGGCAGACACATGCTTTGCAGCCACTTAAAACTGCCGGAGTTGAAGGCAAGGTCAATGTCTTCGTCCGTGCTAATGGGGGTGGCTTGACAGGGCAGTCCGGTGCTGTTTGTCTTGGGATTGCCAGAGCTCTTTTGAAATTGAATCCAGAGCTTCGCCCTGCGTTAAAAAAAGCTGGCCTCCTAACTCGCGACCCTCGTATGGTAGAGAGAAAGAAGTTTGGCCAGAAGGGCGCTCGGGGACAGAGACAGTTCTCGAAGCGTTAGTTTCGCGACTCTATTGGGGTATTACATACGGGGCAGGCTTATGTTTCTTGCCCCGTATGTTTCTTTTTTCAATAAAAAGGAAATTTTTAAAGGAGAAAAACATGGATAGCGGTACTGTCCCTTTATCGTGTAACAAAAATAACTTCTTTTCTTTAATTTTTTAAACGGCGTCGAGTCAGTCTTCTACCCCTGACCTCAGGTCTGAGAAGCATCCGACGCCTGTCGGGTGTGACTTGATCCTCACCCTTTATTATCTCAAAAAGCAAAGGGGGAGATGCCAATGGAAGACTTGCAGCGGAAGTACCATGAAAGTATCGATAAACTTTTCCAAACGAAAAAATTTAAAAATTTAAAAGATCTTCTCAGTGACATGGAACCGGCAGACATTGCTGAAATTATTAGCGAAAAGTCTCCGGTAGAACGAGTCTTTATTTTTCGACTTCTTCCAAAAGATTTGGCTATTGAAGTTTTCGAATTTATGGAGGGAGCGGAGCGCGAAGAAATGCTTGCTCACTTCACAGACTCTGAAGTATCAGTCATTATAGAAGAGATGTCTGATGATGATCGTACGGCCTTATTTGATGAATTGCCCGCAAAAACCGTGAAAAAACTTCTTCTTCGCCTTTCTCCTGAAGAAAGGACAGTGGCTAATGCCTTACTAAATTACCCTGACGGTTCGGCAGGACGAATAATGACTCCTGAGTATATTGATTTAAAAGAGGGAATGACCACTGAAGAAGCTATAGACAGGATCCGTAAAAATGCTAGGAGTAAAGAAACTATTTACACGTGCTTTGTAGTTAACGGACAGCGTCAACTTAAAGGGGTCGTAGATCTGGAATCCTTGATTATGGCAAAACCTCAGACTCTCTTATCGTCTCTTATGGACGAACCTATTTATGTTATAACTACTACAGATCAGGAAGAAGTAGCACAAGTTATGTCAAAGTACGACCTGCAAGCTGTTCCTGTTGTAGATACGGAAAAACGGCTTGTAGGAATTATTACGTTTGATGACGTCCTCGACATAGTAGAAGAAGAAGCGACAGAAGACTTCGAACGTATGGCTGGTATTCAACCAGTGGAAGAAGATTACCTTGATGCTAGTGTTTTTACTGTAGCTCGAAAGCGGTTTGTATGGTTGTTTATTTGTATATTAACTGAGACTCTTACTACGACTGTTTTGCAACGATATACTCTCGCTATCCAAAGCGTGGTGACGTTGACTTTTTTTGTCCCTCTCCTTATTGATACTGGCGGAAATGCTGGTACGCAGGCTTCCACCCTTGTTATTCGTGGAATCACACTGGGGCATATTGAATGGAAGGATATTTGGAGAGTTGTTTTAAGAGAAGTAGTAACGGGAATTCTTCTTGGGGGTACTCTCGCCATTTTTGGCATAGGCAGAGCCTATATGCTTAATGCTGGGAGCGGCGTAGCCATTACGGTTGCAATTTCTATTATAGCGGTGGTTCTCCTTGGTAATTTAGCAGGAACCCTATTGCCGTTTATAGCACGGCTGGTGAAAGTTGACCCAGCTATTATGTCGGGCCCCTTCATTACAACCATCGTTGATGTTTTTGGTCTGATTGTCTATTTTGAAATCGCACGTCGCATCCTTTCCTTACCACTTTAAAAAAGAATAGATCTCTTCGCAGGGGGGATTTCCTCCCTGCGTTTTTAATTACTTGACAGACCGGTCGGTATGGAATAAACTTTTCATATACCGAACGGTCGGGAGGTGGGTGTTTGAAAGAAAATAATGCACAAGATACGAGAACCCTCATATTGTCTATAGCGAGAAAACACTTTGCGGAAAAAGGGTTTTATGGAGCGAGCATTGATTCCATTGTTAAGGAAGCAAATTTGAGTAAGGGAGCTTTATACTGGCATTTCTCAGGAAAATTAGATCTTTATAGGGCTGTTTTAAAGGGAGAGGTAGGGCGCATCCGCCATATTATGGTGCCAGATCAGCCAGAAAAGCCTGAGGAACGGGAGGGGCTTTTTATCGCTCGGGGAGAACAGCTTATTGATGCAATGATGAAAGACCAGTTATGGCGAATGTTCAGCGTCCATATGGCTTTAGAGTCTATTAGGGGTAATACGGAAATTCAGGACTTAAATCGCCTTATCAGCCTATCCTTTGTGGAGGAATTTGAGTCTATTCTTATGAGGATGTACCCCTCTCTGAAAGATGGAGCGGGAGGACTTTCTCTTAAAGAACTGATTCGAATTTTCGAGAACTTTATTGCTGGATTAGTTTCTAACGTAGGAACAACCCTCTCAGTCGATGAAGCGAAACGTTCTTGGAAATTTTTAGTAATACGAGTTCTTAAAGGAGGAGCACCATATGCACCATAGAAAATACTTTTATACGATTGCGTTAATAACCCTATTTGCCTGCCTTTTTTCAGAAGGACGCATTTTATGGGCTCAGGAAAGAGAACCTCTTACAGAGATGCTAGTATTAGAGCTTGCACAGAAAAACAATCCGATCTTGGCGGCGGAGGCAGAGCGAGTGAATCAGGCTCAAGCCAGATACTTAGGCTCAAAATCGGCGCAAAAACCCCAATTGGCAGCGTCTTTAACGTACCAACAATTAGGGGAGGAGCCGAGGTATCCTGTAATTCCTACAGGAGGAGCGGCTATAGCTGGGTTTGAAAAAACTTATCGTGCAGCTCTGTCTCTTGATTATCTTCTCTACAGTAGTGGCGCTGTAGAAAACTCTGTACGAAGCCAGAAGCTGGCTTTAGAGGGAGCAAAAGCACAAGAGACCAGAGTGTCTCAGACAGTGGAAAGCAATGTCTTAGCAAGTTATTACAATCTTCAGCGAGCTCGAGCCAAACTTACTGTAGCGGAAGATGTATTAGGACTCACTAAAGAACATTTGAAGCAAGTGGAGTCTTTTTATAATCATGGCGTTGTAGCTAAAAATGAAGTTTTGCGAATTCGCGTAGATGTGTCAGAAGCCGAACTAAACAGAATAAAGGCTGTTAACGGAGTAGATGTGGCATGGAGTGCCTTAGAACGAGCTGTGGGGGCCTCTCTACGTTCTCAATATACTTTGCCAGACCCAGATCAGTCTCGGCCTGATGTTCCTGTGGTTGAGGATCCTTTTTCTCTCGCCCTAGATACTCGACCGGAGCTTCAAGCACTAGACTTTGCCGTTCAGTCGTCTCTTGCCCTTTCTAAGGCAGCAACAGCACAAAGCAAACCGCAGGTGATTTTACAGGCTGAGAGTTATGTTGCTGATGACACTTTTTTCCCGAGTGAAAAAGATGACTGGAAAATTTCTCTTACAGCTCTTTGGAAATTTTACGATGGTGGAGCGAGTCAGGCCAAGGCCCAAGAGGCGAAGGCTGCCGCCAATGAGTTCTTTTTCAGGGCAGAGGACCTTAAAAAACAAATTAACTTGGAAGTTTCTGTCGCAAAACTTAACCTTGAATCTGCTTTGCAACGAATATCCGTCGCTACGGATCAGGTGCAAAGTGCAGAAGAAGACTATCGTATGGCTTTAAAACGGTACGGCTCTCAGGTAGGCACAAATATAGATGTTCTTGATGCTCGCGTAGCTCTCACTAATGCTCGGACTCAGCTTGTTGACTCAGTTTATGATACGCACATATCTAAAACAGAACTTTTATATGCAGTAGGCCTTCCTCTAAATACAGCTGAACAATAGGAACGGGAGTGATTTTGAGTGAAAAAGAGTCTGATGCTCTTTAGCGTAGTCGTTATCTTTATTGCCCTCATAGGTTTTCGAGCCTATCAGCAGCACCAAATAGAAAGTGCTGTGGGGGAAATAGAACGGGTAAAAGTAGAGGTTGTTTCTCCAAAACAGGGTACTTTTGTAGATATTGTCCGTTTTGTGGCTACTCTTGAACCGGAAGAAGAAGCGGCTGTTATTAGTAAGGTCCCAAGTAAAACGGTTCTTCAAGTCCTTGTCCATGAAGGTGACAAAGTACAGGAAGGAGATATTCTCGCTATTCTTGATACAAGTCTTATAGAGCAGCAGATAAGCCAGGCGCAGGCAAGCCTTGCTAAGGCTGAAATTTATAAACAGACTGCGGAAAACGATTATCGAAGATTTTCTCAACTATACAAGGAAGAAGTTATTAGTCGCCAACAATATGATCATGTAGAAGGAGAGTATAAAACCTCTGTCAGGCAAGTGGCAGAGACGAGGGCAGCACTGGAACAGCTTAAGATAACGAAGGGATATCATCGAATAGAGGCCCCGATTTCGGGCATTATTACAGCTCGAAATGTGGATACTGGAGACACCACCTCCTCTTACCCTGTCTTTGTGATAGCCAAGCAGGAACAGGTTAAGGCTGTGGGAGTAGTTCCAGAGAAACTGTATTCAAAGGTAAGAGCGGGGCAAGAAACGCACATTTCTCTAGATGCTTTCCCTGGGCGTTCTTTTAAAGCAAAAGTCTCTAGAGTTTCTCCCATTTTGGATCCTACTACTCGAACAGGAAAAGTAGAGGTTGCTGTTGATGCTCTTTCTCTTATGAAACCTGGAATGTATGCTCGAGTAGAAATTCAAGCGGGAACTCATGAAGGGCTTGGTATTCCATTAGACGCCGTTATGAAAATGGCAGGTACTGGTCTGCCCATTTGTTATGTGGCTACAGAAGATGGGACTGCTAAAACAAAACAAATTACTCTTGGAGAGGAAGGACCAGATGCTATTGA
>NZ_DHCG01000011.1:0-809 GCF_002398115.1 Aminobacterium sp. UBA4908 | reverse complement strand
CCAATTGAGGTGGTTCAGCGATGAATCTTCCAGAATTTTCGGTTAAGCGGCGAGTAACCACCCTTATGATCTTTCTTGTAGTCATATTGCTTGGTGGTATTGTTTTCACATCTTTAAAAGTAGATTTATTGCCTGAAATAGAACCTCCAGTTATTAATATTTTGACTTCATGGCCAGGAGCTTCTGCTAGCGATGTAGAGCAGCGAGTTTCCAAAATAGTAGAGAATCACGTTGCCATGATAGAAGGGGTAGATACTATCCTTTCAAAGTCCCAAGATAACATATCTGTTGTTTCCGTGAAGTTTGATTGGGGGGAAGACTTGGATGTCAAAATAGGAGATGTTCGAGATGCGGTGAACTTCGCTAAACGAGATCTACCTAGCGATGCAGAGGAGCCAATTTTGTTGAGAATAACTTCAGGGACGGTTCCTGTCCTTGTAATGTCTCTAACGGCAGACGAGTCCTTTCCCAGTCTTTATCATTATGCAGATAAAACTATTTCCGAAACAATTTCCCGTATTTCTGGTGTAGGGCAAGTTCTGATCTACGGTGGGGATCGACGGGAGATACAGGTACAACTCAATGTAGATAAAATTGAAGCGTATGGACTAGCTCCACAATCAGTAGTGCAAGCTCTTGAACGGGAGAATATTAACATTCCTTCAGGGTCTCTAAAAGAAGGGCGAATTGAGTATTATCTACGGGTTCCTGGTCGATTCCAAAGTGTAGCGGATATGCACAAAGTAATTGTAGGTGTATCGAAAGGGCGACCAGTATATCTTTCCGATGTGGCGACTATTTCCGATAGT